>CACFMU010000051.1:0-2064 GCA_902567435.1 uncultured Pelagibacteraceae bacterium | reverse complement strand
CAAAAGAAAAATTCATATGGTTATGACGCTCAGAGTGAAGAATATTGCGATATGTTTGCAAAAGGTATCATTGACCCTGTAAAAGTAGTGAGAACTGCTCTTCAAGATGCTGCTTCAATCTCTGGATTATTAGTAACTACAGAAGCAATGATTGCTGATAAACCAGAAGAAAAAGATGCTGGTGGCGGAATGCCTGCTGGTATGCCTGGTGGAATGGGCGGTATGGGTGGAATGGGTGGAATGGGAATGTAATACGTTTCCATCTAGAGAACACTCTAGATACATACACTAAACAAAATTAGAACCCCTGGAACGAAAGTTTTGGGGGTTTTTTTTATTTTACTTTTTTCCTCTTAAAACCAATAACCAACCAAATCTTTTTTTTAAAAAATTATCTCCATTAGATCCTTTATTAAAAAAGGGTGTATAATTTTTTTCCATATGCGTTAACTCATATTTCAAATCTCTAAATCCAATTGATTTTAACTCACCAACGAGTTCTTTAGGCGTATAATGTTTATGATAGTAACCATCTGTAAAAAACTTTTGAACACTATCAAAATTATAACCTTTAAGTATTTTGAATTTTATAAAAAGTTGATAAAAACCTTTAAACCAATATCGTAAAGAGTTTTTATTGTATACCATAATCATAAAACTTCCCTCTTTTTTGAGAGAGTTAAAAATATTATTATAAATTTTTGTAGGATTTACTGAATGATGTATAACGCCCCACGAATATACAAAGTCATAAGTATTTTTTATGTTAAGATGCTCAGCATCTAATTCCTCTAATTTTATATTATTTTTTTGTTGCAAATCTATATTAATTTTTGCTTTAGATACACTGGTTGAAGAAATATCAATTGCATGCACCTCACTAAATAGATTGGATAGCAAAATACTGGATGTTCCCCATCCACATCCTATATCTAATACTTTATCAAATTTTAATTTATTATTTTTTTTCTCATTTTTTATATCGGCAAAAAAATATTCTAAAAATGGATTGCTAGAAATATATTTTTGGTTTACTTCAATTATTGCTTCATGGGATTCTTTTGATCTGTGTTTCTCATCCAAATCCCAATCCTTATAGGACATAGTATGATCATCCCACCATTTTTTGTTGTTAGAATTATCCATAAATCTAAATAAAAATAATTATTACATATATTTTATAAAAAAGGTCTTAATAAAATCATCTTTCAGTTTGCTTTCTATTTGGGGTGATTCTGCAGTGAAGTTTGCAGTGAACTTCTTAAATAATTGAGTATTGGCGTACTAGGAATACGAATGTAATTCGGTTCCCCAACCAGAACACTCTAAGTACAAGAGTTAAACAAATTAGAAACCCTCAGAAAGAAATTTCTGGGGGTTTTTTTGTTAATAATATCTATAAAATTATTATTAATAAATTAATCAAAATTTACATTTTTAGAAATAATATAATTACCTACTACTTCATGTCCCTTGGGCAAACACTTAATCTTATCAAATAAATATTCAATTTTTACTTCATAAAATTCTGAATTAAAAATTTTAAGATTATTTTCTTTAAGAAATTTTGTAAATGAAATTAATAAATTATCGTGATTTAAAAATATTTTAATTGAAAATTCAAAAAAAATAAAAACATCATATCTCTTTATCGTTTTTATCAATCCTTGGAGTGCTAAGAATTCATAACCCTCTACATCCATTTTTATTATAATTTTTTTTTTTGGAATTATCTTACCATTCTCAATTAAGTTATCTATTGAATTAATTAGTATTTTCTTACCTGAATATTTATTACTAATTTCGTATGAACCTGAATTTTTATAATTTTTTATTTCGTCATTAAAAAATGCAGTTTTATTTTTTTCACCTACTCCAACCTTAAAATATTTAATATTTTTGATACCATTTAATTTAATATTATCTTTCAACTGATTTATCGCTTTTTCTGAGGGATCAAAGCAATACACGTTTATTTTATTTTTAAGTTTTGCGATAGGTATAGAATATGCTCCATAGTTACTTCCAATATCAATAAATATAGTGTTATCATTTTTTATTTGG
>CACFMU010000050.1:0-2206 GCA_902567435.1 uncultured Pelagibacteraceae bacterium | reverse complement strand
AAAGATTTTATTTTTTTAAGAGTTTTATTCTCTTTAGTTTTTTCTTTTTTTCTTTTTTTCTTTTTTTCCTCATATTTTTCATCAAAAATACTATAAGTTTTTTTCATACCAAATGGATGATTGGTAATTATAACCTAATAGATTTGCGTATTTTTTAGCTTCATCTTTTAATCCCAGTAGGTAGTGAACTTCAACTAATCTGTGTAATGCTTCCTCTGTATACATTGTCGTCTCATAGTCATCAATAATAGTCCTAAATCTATTAATTGCAGGTATCCATTTCTTTTTATCAAAATAATATCTACCTATATACATTTCTTTAGCTGCAAGTGTATCGTTCACTAATTCAATTTTATACTCTGCATCTAAAGAATATTTGGTATTTGGATAATTTTTAATTAAAATTTCAAAATATTTTTTTTGCTTTAATAATTGATTGTAAATCTTTTTTTTTTTCATCAACTATTTGTTCATAATGCGAAACACCTAATAAATAATAAACATAATCTAAATTTTTACTTAAAGGATAAACTCTTATAAATCTTTCCAATTCAGCTATTGTATCGCCATAATAATCTTGCGTGTAATATGAATAAGCTGCCATTAAGGCTGATTTTGGAGCCCATTCTGATTGTGGAAATAATATTTCTGCTTCATTAAACTTCTTTGCAGCATAAATAACATCTCCTGCTTCTAAATTTTTCATTCCCAGCTGATAAGCTTCAAGAACTTGAAGATCTAAACTCTTTTCTTTTATTACCGACTCTTTAAGCTCTTCTTTTTTTGCACAAGAAATAAGGATAAAAAACAAGATAATAAATAGAAAAAATTTATTCATAAATACTTTTTTGTTTATACTTACTTAACCAATAATTTTAAAGTTTTCTTTATTTCTCTAAGCTATAGATTTCAAAAGATTTCTATTAATGAGTGTATGTGGAAGATTTTTTTCTCTTATTTCTATTATTGAAAAATTATTTTTATCAACAAAAAACTTTTCTTAATAATTGATTGGTTAAATAATGGCCCCCCTTGAGAACACATAACATTTCCAATAATTCTATATCCAGAGGTATATAGATCCCCTATACAGTCTAGTATTTTATGATTAACAAATTCTTTATCATTTCTTAAACCATCTTTGTTCAGTATCTCTTTATCCTTAACCACTATCGCATTATCTAAACTTCCACCTTTTGCAAGACCATTCTTTTTGATAAACTCAATATCTTCAAACAAACAAAAGGTTCTTGAATTATATATGTCTGTTAAGTCATCTTCATAAACTTTAACTTTGTTTCTTTGGTTTCCAATAACTTCATTTTTAAACTTTAATTCAAAGTCTATATCTAAACTTAACTTTGATGGTTCGATTGATATAAATCTTTTGCCATCTGAATATTCAATTCTTTGATTTATTTTGATAATTTTAATTGGCTCTTCACTTATCTCAAAACCAGATGAAATAATTTTTTCAATAAAATTTTTTGCTGAACCATCTAAAATTGGAACTTCCTCATTATCAATTTCAATAACTGCATTATCAATTCCCAAACCAAATAATGCTCCCATCAAATGTTCAATTGTTGAAACTTTTACACCATGTTCATTTTCAATAGTGGTATTTAAAGAAGTATTGGATACATTTAAAAAATTTGGGTAAATAAGATTATTATTTTTTAAATCTACTCTTTTGAAAACTATACCTTCGTTTGGTTTGGCTGATTTAAGAGTAACATTTACATTTAAACCGTTATGCAAAGCAATTCCACAGAATGAGACAGGTGTTTTAATAGTTTTTTGAGTTAGATGAGACACAACAATCTTTTAGAATGGTGTAAGTCACTTTAAAACACAACTAATGTTACCAGAAAAAACAATTTTAACTAAAAACGTTAAAAAATCTCTCAAAAAACCCTTGATTTTCAGTATTTTTTGGAACTATTAAAACCTCATTATCATTAAAACCGTTAATCAATTTATGTGTGGCCAAAGAAAGTTCTAGTTTATCATCCTTAAAATAACTTTTAACATATTTTCCATCAATAAATTTTGGAATGCTAATTTGGTATTCTTGTAAAACTTTACTCAAATTAAAAATTAAATCATTAGATATAGTTATGAAATTCACCTCTAAACATTGATAATTAGTATCTTCATTCTCTATTAATGAAGTTTCAATGTTATCATCAACTAATTGGTTATT
>CACFMU010000049.1:0-2214 GCA_902567435.1 uncultured Pelagibacteraceae bacterium | reverse complement strand
CCTGTTGGAACCATGCAAGATGTATAAGGTTTTAAATTTATAGGCTCTTTAATAAATGCCATTAAATCCATACCTGATGCTCCATCAGTTTTATACGAAGGTAGCTCTACAGATGAATCTAATTTCTTTAAAAGAACTTTTACCATTAATTTAATTGATAAATTATTCTATCAACTATTTCATCAGATATTTCAGATTTTTTTTTATATGAAAGTTTTTCTGGTTTTATATCTTTATTTCTGTAATGAATTGTTACTTCATTATAATCAGAATCAAAACCAATTTTTCTATTAGATACGTCATTAGAAATAATCCAATCACAATTTTTATTATTCAATTTCTCTTTTGCATTTAATTCAATTTCATCAGTTTCAGCTGCAAAACCTATTACAAGATTTGGTCTCATTGAGTTGTGATTAGAAACATAACTCAAAATGTCTACATTTTTTTCCAAATTTAATTTTAAAAAATCTTGTTTTTTAATTTTGCTTTTAAATTTTTTATTGACTTTAAAATCAGCAACTGCAGCTGAAAATATTGCTACATCAGCTGGTAAATTTTCTTGTGTAGCAACCAACATTTGGTCAGCTGTTTCTACTTTAATTAACTTAATATCTTCATCAATATTTAAATTTGTTGGTCCAGAAATTAGAGTTGTATCAAAACCTTTTTTAGATAAAGATTTAGCAATCTCATATCCTTGCTTACCACTTGATTTATTAGTTAGAAATCTAACAGGATCTATATATTCATT
This sequence comes from uncultured Pelagibacteraceae bacterium, assembly GCA_902567435.1. GTDB lineage: Bacteria > Pseudomonadota > Alphaproteobacteria > Pelagibacterales > Pelagibacteraceae > Pelagibacter. The sequence goes on along the minus strand of CACFMU010000049.1, from coordinate 1,460 downwards.
TGTTGGGCCTGCAGTGACTATTGCTTTAAGTTTTTTATTGTTTTTTTGTTTTAAAAAATAATTATCTATTTCCGTAGAAATAGTAAGTGGATCTGACATTTTGCCCTCTCCATATTCTCCACAAGCCATTTCCCCAATTTCTGGTCCAATTGTTTTATAACCAAAGCTTTTAAGTTTTTTTAAATTTTGTTTTGTAGATTGATGTTCCCACATCCTAACATTCATCGCTGGAGCTAAATAAATATCTTTATCTGATGCTAATACCACGGTTGAAGCAAGATCATCTGTTGTACCCTGCGCTAATTTAGAAATAGTGTTAGCTGTTGCTGGAGCTATTAAAATTATATCTGCCCACCTTGATAGAGCGATATGATCCATTTCTGTTTCATTTTCAACATTGAACAATTCACTGTAAACTTTTCCTTGCGAAAGAGAGGCAACAGAAAGAGGAGTAATGAATTCTTTAGCACTACTAGTAAGTATAGTTTTAATTACTGCTCCATTTTTTTTAAAAAGTCTTATTGTTTCAAGACTCTTGTAAGCAGAAATTCCTCCACATATAATTAATAGAATTTTTTTATTTAACACATTTTTCATTTTGAAGAATTAAAATACTAATAGTCCAATAATTACAAGGCCTAATAAGCCAATAATAGTTTGATTTCTAAATGCAATCATTTCAGATTTCTTATCATTTAATGCAGTAAAAGAGTTTGAATTTTGAGGAATTTGGCCATTTGCTAAAAATGTTAAGGCTTGATTGGCTTTATCCATAATTTCAGGAAATTCAGGCAATCTTTTAATAACTTCGGATGTATTTTTTAATGTTTCATTTAAATTATTAATAGGATCCTTTGTTTCTCTTAACCAACTTTCAAGGACTGGTTTTGATGTTGTCCAGATATTAGTGTTAGGATTTAATTTTCTTGCAACACCTTCAACTACAACCATTGTTTTTTGTAACATCAAAAGTTGAGGTTGTGTTTGCATATTAAATTTCTCAGTCACATCAAATAATTGTTTGAGTAATTTGCCACCCGAAATATCTTTTACGGCTTGTCCAAAAATAGGCTCTCCTATTGATCGTAATGCTTGTGCTAAATCATCAATTGGCACGTTATTTGGCACTAATCCCGCAACTAAATGAACTTCAGCTACTTTTTTATAATCTCTCTGTATAAAACCGAATAGGATTTCAGCCAAAAACCTTTTACTAACTTTATCTAATCTTCCCATGATACCAAAATCAATAGGTGCTATTTGACCATTGTTATCAATAAAAATGTTTCCTTGGTGCATATCAGCGTGAAAGAAACCATCTCTTACAGCATGTCTTAAGAAATGTTGGATTATATCTTCAGCAATTTTATTTGTATCCCGATTTCTTTTTTTTAGTTCTTCAGTCTCTCTTATTGAAACACCATCTATCCAATCTAAAGTCATCACATTTTCACTGGTAA
>CACFMU010000048.1:0-2243 GCA_902567435.1 uncultured Pelagibacteraceae bacterium | reverse complement strand
AAATATAAAGAAACTTTCTAAATAAAGATAGGATTTGGTAAAAATTTTTATTTCCATTATTTTTATTATGAGTTGAATGAATTTTTGAAATTGCATGTGAGATAAAATTAGCGTCTTTAGATAATAAAAAATTTTTATATTTTGTTTTAATCTCCATTAAAATTCATATTTAAAAAATTCAATATCTTTTTTGCAATATTTATAAATTTTATCTTTTGCTTCATTGTCATAATACTCTCTGTAATTTTTATGCTCAGATTTATTAAGATGTAAAAGCATGTTTTTTTTATTAAAAAATTTTAATGATATATTATTAAAATCTTCATTTAAATTTTCAAACTTTAATACCAAATCTAAACAAAAGTGATTATTAACGTCTGTACAAAATTTAAACTGATCTATTACATGCATATTATTTTTCAAATCAAAGTTGAGAAACTCTTTAAAGCTTAAATCTTTAAAACTGCTATCTATTTTTTTTGAATAAAAATATCTTGATACCATCCTATCCCAAGGATTTCTAATGACGGCAAATTTATAAAATTTAGAAAAAGTATTCTCATCTATAATTTTTTGAATTTTATAACATGGAGAGTGAGAACTGAAAAAATTCAGTTTTTTATCTTTTAAAGATAAATAAAAATTATCTTTTGTTTTAAAAAAATTTCTAAAAAGAAAGGAGCTAATTCTTTTCATTTTCAATGGATTTTCTTGCTTAATTAATATTCTTGAAACTGACACGCCAGCATTTTTTGGTAAGTGAAAAAAAATATATTTATGACGTTTTGATATTATTAATGACATATATAAGGTTTAATTTAAAATATCTTACTATATATATACAAATATTATGCACTACAAGATACTTGAAAGTTTTATTGATGAAAAAACTTGTGCCGAACTTATATCTGATGCAAAAAAATATTCTCAAAATGATAATTTAAAAGTTTTAAATAATAGATTAATCTTGCCATCTAGCAGTATTGGTTTTTTAAATCTATTAGAAAAATCAGAGGTTTGGAATAAATTACATGAATATCTAAACTCACAATCTTTTCTAAAAGTTTTACAAAAAGAATTAAAGATTGATGATAAAAAATTTTTAGTGACTAATTTTTTTTTTAATAAAAAACCAAGTTCTCTCCTAAAAAAATATAAGACACTTAATTCAAAAAAGATGTCTACTGTGGGAAATTATAGTCTTTTGTTTTATGTAATTTTTAAATTTTATAGATCTATCCAAAGAAGAATAAAGTATTTTTTCACAACTAAAAAATTTGTTGAACTTTTATATGATTACTCAATATCTCCAAATGGTTATTTTAGAGAAATACACAGAGACTCTGACTCAAGAACAATTGTTTTTTTAATTTATTTGAACCAATTAAGTTTGAATGGCTCAGGAGGTGAATTAAATTTATTTAAATATAATAAAGAAAATCAAAATATTCCATCTCAACCTAATGAACAAGATTGCAGTCTAATTCAATCTATTCCCCCAAAAACAGGAAGGCTTGTAACTTTTTTAAATTCACATGATAGTTTACATTCTGTATCTAAAATGGAAAATCATGATGAACTAAGACATTTTTTATACGGTTCATTTACACTTTTAGCAAAAAAAAATAATTTTTTAAAAAATAGTATCGGTAAACTAAAAACTAATTTCAATATTTTTGAATAAAATTTATTTTTTTTATGAGTAACAAAGATAAAAACCAAAATTTATATAAACAAGCTAAAAAAATAATTCCAGGTGGAGTCATGCTTTTTTCAAAAAGACCTGAAAATCATTTACCAGATAAATGGCCAACATATTATAAAAAAGCAAAGGGTGCTTATGTTTGGGATTTAAATAATAACAAATATTTAGATATGTATTTTGGTGTAGGACAAAGTTTGCTTGGTTACGCAAATTCTTCAATAGACACAGCTGTTAACAAATCAAATAAATTAGGTAATATCACCAGTTTAAATAGTTTTTATGAAGTTAAATTAGCTAAAAAATTAGTTCAAATCCATAAATGGGCAGGTTTTGTAAAGTTTGCAAAAACCGGTGGAGAAGCAAGTGCGATCGGAACAAGAATTGCGCGTTCAATTAGTGGAAACGAAAAAGTTGCAATTTGTGGATATCATGGTTGGCATGACTGGTATTTAGCTGCAAATCTTAAGTCTAAAAAAAATCTTAACACTCATTTATTAAAAGGTTTGGAAACTATTGGGGTACCAAAATCACTTAAAAA
>CACFMU010000047.1:0-2303 GCA_902567435.1 uncultured Pelagibacteraceae bacterium | reverse complement strand
AGCGGATGCTGGCAGACTAAGAAGTAAGCTTAATTCTAGAGCTTTGTTTTGAATTAAAGAAATTTTATCTTTTCTTTTTGCTTTAACATGTTTTGAGAGCTGAGGAAGTATAACAACACCTATTGCAATTCCAGCTATAGCTAAGTTTATTTGATATATCCTGTCTGCATAATAAAGATAAGAAACTGCACTAGCTTGAAAAGAAGCAATAATTGTTCCAACCAAAATGTTAATTTGCGTAACACCTGATGAAAAAATACTAGGTAAAAGTTTTTTAAAAAAAAATTTTACTTTGTCATTTACTTTAATCTTAAAGTTAAATTTAAAACTATAATATTTTCTTACAAATCCACTTAAAAAAATTAATTGAAGGAAACCTGATAATGAAACGCCATAGGATAAATAATAAACAAGCTCATCTCCTAGTGTTTTAGAAAATAACAAAATACCAATTAAAACTATATTTAAAATCATTGGAGCCGCTGATGCTACTCCAAATTTGTTATGTGAGTTTAAAATTGCTGAAAAAAATGAAGCTAAGCAGATAAAAAACAAAAATGGAAATGTTATTCTTGTTAAATTTATTGCTAACTCCATCTTTTCATTATCATCAACAAAACCAGGAGCAATAATTGATACAAATGCCGGCATAAAAATTTGCACAACAAGTAATAAGAAAAATAAACCTAAAAATAATAAATTAAAAATATCATTAGCAAATTTATTAGATGATTTTTTTCCCTTTACAATTTCAGAAGTGTAACTAGGAACAAACGCTGCGTTAAAAGTTCCCTCTGAAAATAATCTTCTAAAAGTATTAGGAATCCTAAAAGCAACAAAAAAAACATCTGCTAAAACTCCAGTACCAAGAAAAATTGCAATAAGAATATCTCTTAAGTATCCAAGTATTCTGCTTAATAAGGTAAAAAATCCAAATGTGCCTGTTGACTTAAGTAAGTTCATAAATCATATTAGTCTTAATTATACCTTAATTGTATACCTAATTAATCCAAATGAAAAAAACAAAGATTGATCATTACACAGATAAAGAGGCTTTAGATTTTCACAAATATAAAAAGCCAGGAAAGATAGAAGTTATCTCATCTAAAAACATGACTACTAAGAGAGATCTTGCTTTAGCTTATTCTCCAGGAGTAGCTGCTCCTGTAAGAAAGATTAGTGAAAATCCAGACCATGCTTATGATTATACTAGCAAAGGCAACCTAGTAGCTGTCATTAGCAATGGATCTGCAATTCTTGGAATGGGAAATTTAGGAGCACTTGCTTCAAAACCAGTTATGGAAGGTAAAGCCGTTTTATTTAAAAGATTTGCAGATATTGACTCTATAGATCTTGAAATAGAGTGTTCAGATGCAAACGAAATAATTAATTCAATTAAAAATTTTGCACCGAGCTTTGGTGGAATTAACTTGGAAGATATTGCGGCGCCAGATTGTTTTATAATTGAGGAAAAATTAAAAGAAATCTTAGATATACCAGTTTTTCATGACGATCAACATGGGACTGCAATAATTACAACTGCTGCACTAATTAATGCATTAGATATAAGTGGTAAATCAATAAAAGAAATAAAAGTAGTCGTTAATGGAGCAGGAGCTTCTGCTCAAGCCTGTGCTGATTTATTTAAAAATTCAGGAGTACCAAATGAAAATCTGATTATGATTGATAGAAAAGGTGTGATTTATAAAGGTAGATCTGAAGGAGTAAATCAATGGAAGTCTAAGCATGCAAATGAAACGAAACTTCGAACTCTAGATGAGGCAATAGATGGTGCAGATGTTTTTTTAGGCCTGTCTGCGAAAGGAGCTTTAAATAAAGAACAGGTAAAAAAAATGGCAAAAAATCCTATAATTTTTGCTTGTGCTAATCCTGATCCAGAGATCACTCCTGAAGAAATTTATGAAGTAAGAGATGATGCTATTATTGCAACAGGAAGATCTGATTATCCTAATCAAGTAAATAATTTAATTGGTTTTCCATATATTTTCAGAGGAGCTTTAGATGTAAGATCAAAAACAATTAATGAAGAAATGAAGGTTGCTGCAGCTCAAGCAATTGCTAAGCTTGCAAGAGAAGATGTTCCTGATGAAGTTGTTGCTGCTATGGGTGGAGAAAGACCACATTATGGGAAGGATTACATAATACCTTCTACATTTGATCCAAGATTAATAAGTATAATCCCTTCAGCTGTTGCAAAAGCTGCTATGGATAGTGGAGTTGCAAGAAAAGATATTGATGACTTTGATTTATATAAAGAACAACTCAAACAAAGATTAGATCCT
>CACFMU010000046.1:0-2465 GCA_902567435.1 uncultured Pelagibacteraceae bacterium | reverse complement strand
ATCGTGAGAAACAATTACAACTGATAAATTTAATTCTCTAACTAATTTTCTTAACAGATCTAAAATTTTGGCTTGAACAGAAACATCAAGACCTCCTGTTGGTTCATCCATGAAAATTATTTTTGGACTTGTAACTAAGTTTTTTGCTATTTGTAATCTTTGCAACATTCCACCTGAAAATGTTCTTGGAAAATCATCTACCCTACTTTTATCGATTTCCACTTTATCTAACCATTTAAAAATAGTTTGCCTAATATTTCCATAATTTCTTTGTCCAATGGACATTAATCTTTCACTAATATTTCCACCAGCACTTACATCCAATCTTAAACCATCTCTAGGATTTTGGTGAACAAAAGCTAGTTCGGTTCTTATTAATAATCTTTTCAATGACTCTGATATTTCTAAGAAATTAATAATTCCATTATTTGTATTAATTAGGATTTTTCCACTATCTGGAATAAGATTACCTGATATTGAGTTTATAAAAGTTGTTTTTCCTGACCCAGACTCCCCTACCACTCCAACGACTTCACCCGGATACAATGTCATATTCATATTTTTACAACCAACTTGATCCCCATAATATTTATTTAAATTTTGAACAGATAAAATTGGTTCCATTTACTTATCTTTCATTCTTTGATTACAGTAATTTGTATCTGAACATATGAAAGATCTATTACCATCATCGTCTGTAATTATTTCATCTAAAAAACTATCATTTGATCCACAAATAGAACATTTATGTGGTGCTTTTGAAGGATCAAATGGATAATCTTCAAAATCAAGACTTGTAACCTGTGTGTAAGGTGGAATTGCGTAAATTCTTTGTTCTCTACCGGCACCAAACAATTGTATAGCAGGATTGTTATTCATCTTTGGATTATCAAATTTTGGTATAGGTGATGGATCCATTATGTATCTGTCATTTGTTTTCACTGGATACGCATATGCGGTTTCTATATGACCATTTTTAGTAATGTCTTCATATAACTTTACATGCATAATTCCATATTCTGATAGTGCATGCATTTTTTTAGTCTCTTGATATCTTGGTTCTAAAAAAGCTAGTGGCTCTGGAATTGGAACTTGATAAACAAGTATCTGTTTTTCCTTTAATTGATTCTCTGGTATTCTATGTCTTGTTTGTATTATTGAAGCATCTTCAGTTGTTTCAGTAGTCTCAATATTTGCAGTTTTTTTAAAAAAATTTCTTATTGATACTGCATTAGTAGTGTCATCTGCTCCCTGATCAATAACTTTAAGGACATCGTCTGTCGTTAAACAAGATGAAGTTACTTGCACACCGCCTGTACCCCATCCGTAGGGCATTGGCATTTCTCTGGATGAAAATGGGACTTGATAACCTGGTATACAAAGAGCTTTGATTAAAGCTCTTCTTATCATTCTTTTTGTATTTTCATCTAAATAAGCAAAATTATAAATTTCATCTTGATCTGAAACTTTAGCTTTTTTATTTTTAAATTTAAGTATGTTGTTCATTTTTTTTATATTCTTCTCTAATTTTTCTTACTAGATCCAATTCCGCCTGAAAATCTACATAATGAGGTAATTTGATATGTTCTAAAAAACCAGTAGCTTGAATATTATCACAATGAGATATAATAAATTCTTCATCTTGAGCAGCAACGCCTAAATATTCCTCTCCAAATTCTTTCCATCTCATTGATCTATCAACCAAAGCCATAGAAATTGCTTTTCTCTCTAATTGACCAAAAACTAATCCATATCCACGGGTAAATTGAGCAGGTATTTTTTTACTACCTTTAAATTGGTTTACTGACTCACACTCAGTAAACATGACATCAGCAATATTTATTTCTATCCCTAGTTCAGGAATTTCAAATTTAACTTCAACATAACCAGTTCTTAATTCACCAACAAATGCATGGTTTCTAGCATACCCTCTCTGTGTTGAATAAGCTAAACCAAGAAGAAAACCTTCATCTCCTCTCGAAAGAGATTGCAGTCGTTCAGATCTTGTTAAAGGAAAATTAATTGGATTTCTTGTAATATCTTTAGATGTTTTGCCACTAGGTATTTCTTTCTGAATTAATCCTTCTTTATTTAAAAAGCTTAAAACATGAGGGATTTCTTTGTCATCATATTTTTCAATCTTAGCTTTATCATACTCACCATCAGCAAGAAGTTTAAAGTCAAGTAAACGGTGTGTGTAATCAAATGTTGGACCTAATTTTTGTTTACCTGGTATATCTTTAAATGTTGCAGATATTCTTCTAAGACATAACATTTTGCCAGTTTCGATAGGTTTGCTAGAACCAATTCTAGGTAAAGTAGTTCTATAGGCTCTAATTAGAAAAATTGCTTCAATCAAGTCACCTCTAGACTGTTTAATTGCTAAAGCCGACAAGTCTTTATCATACAAAGATCCCTCAGACATAACTCTGTCGACACTTAGTGTTAGTTGTTCACTAATTTGT
>CACFMU010000045.1:0-2576 GCA_902567435.1 uncultured Pelagibacteraceae bacterium | reverse complement strand
AAGCATCAGATAAAACTACTACACCAGCATCAGTAATAATTCTTTTAATTTCAGTCATCATTGGACCTTTATTAAATCTTAATGCATGATCATGGTTTTTTACAGTTCCTGGCATAAGAGTTGCATCAAATTCTGGATGAAATTTAGATGCATATGCTAATGGGAATGCAGATATATCCAATTGACCTGTAGTCATTGGTTTCCACTGTTCTTTTGGTTTGTATAAAGATTTTGCTGGATAAATTCTAATATCTATACCGACATTAGCTTTTTTAACTTCATCAGCAATAATTTGAACCATTTCGTGTCTTGGGTCATAAGATCCATCAGCTCTTTGAGTTCCTGGCCATTGGTGACTTGCTTTTAAAGTAACTGCATAAGCAGAACCAATTATTGTGAACGCCAAAACTAATGAAGTAAAATATAAAGATAATTTTTTAAACATTATTTTTTCCTCTCAATTGTTATTTAATTCGTGCATTAAAATGAAGATGTTGATAAGAGTCAAGCCTGCATAATAACATTAAATTTTATGGACGGTCCTTTAAAAAACTTATTAGTAGTTGATTTAACTAGAGTATTAGTTGGGCCTTATTGCACAATGATATTATCTGATCTTGGTGCAAGAGTTATAAAAGTTGAGGCTCCAGAAATTGGCGATGACTCACGTAAATTTGGCCCATTTGTTCAAGACTATTCTGCTTATTTCATGTCGCTTAATAGGGGTAAAGAAAGCATTGCTTTAAATTTAAAAAATGAGGATGATAAAAAAATTTTTGATAAAATTTTATCTAAAGCAGATATTTTAGTAGAAAATTTTAAACCGGGCACGTTAAAAAAATGGGGTTATGGTTGGGATGAAGTAAATAAAAAATATCCTAAACTCATTTATGCATCTGCTTCTGGTTTTGGACAAACAGGTCCTTTAAAAGAATTGCCAGCATACGACATGGTAGTTCAAGGTATGGGAGGATTAATGAGTGTTACTGGTCAACCCAACTCAGAACCAACAAGAGTCGGTACATCCATTGGTGATATCACAGCCGGATTATTTACAGCTATTGGTATTAACGCAGCTTTATATGACAGACAAAAAACTGGAAAAGGAATGTTCATAGATGTCTCTATGCTTGATTGTCAAATAGCTATACTTGAAAATGCAATTGCTAGATATTTATCAAAAAATGAAATTCCTGAACCAATGGGTTCAAGACATCCTGCTATTGCACCTTTTGAAGCTTTCAAAACAAAAGATAGTTACATTATAGTTGCTGCTGGTAATGATAAATTATTTGAAAAATTATGTAATGTTTTAAAAATTCCAGAAGTTAGTATAGATGAAAAATTTAATTCCAATTCTGCTAGAGCAAAAAATATAGATAAACTAAAAATAATTTTAGAAAATAAGTTATCATCAAAATCTACAACCGATTGGGTAAATGAAATGGAAAAAGAAAGAATTCCTTGTGGCCCTATATACAATATTAAAGAAGCAGTTGAGAATCCACAGGTTGAAGCAAGAAATATGATTGTCAAAGCTTATCATAAAGTTATTGGGGATTTCAAATTAGCAGGTAATCCTATTAAAATGTCAGCTTACAAAGATCCAAATAAAAGAGGTGATATACCCGATTTAGATGAACACCGGGAAAAAATACTTAAGGAATTTAATTAAATATATTATAAGGAGACATTATTATGTTAGACAAAAGAAAATTTTATATAAATGGAAAATGGGTTTCTCCAAGTAAACCTAACGATCTTGATGTAATCAATCCATCTACCGAAGAAACCTTTGCAACTATCTCTCTTGGTTCAAAAGAGGATACAAATGCTGCAGTTAGTGCTGCAAAAAAAGCGCTAGTCACATGGAGTGAAAGTTCGAAAGAAGAAAGGGTAAAACTTCTTGAAAAATTGTTAGATATTTATAAAAAAAGATATTCTGAAATGACAGAAGCCATATCTATGGAAATGGGAGCTCCAATGGATTGGTCAAATGATGCTCAAACTTCAAGTGGTCAATCACACTTAGAAGATTTCATAGTCAGATTAAAAGAATTTAAATTTGATGAACAATTTAGTCCTGAGTCAAACAATCGAATTTGTTATGAGCCTATAGGGGTGTGTGGTTTGATTACACCATGGAATTGGCCTATTAATCAGATAGCATTAAAAGTTGTTCCTGCATTCGCAACTGGATGTACCATGATCCATAAACCCTCAGAAATTGCGCCTATATCAGCTATGTTATTTGCTGAAATGATAGATGAAGCAGGCTTTCCTGCCGGTGTTTTTAATCTAGTAAACGGTGATGGTGTTGGTGTGGGTACTGATATTTCAACCCACCCTGATATTGATTTAGTATCTTTTACAGGATCAACACGTGCAGGAAAACTAATATTAAAGAATGGAGCTGATACGATCAAGAGAGTTTGTCTTGAGCTTGGTGGTAAAGGTGGAAACATTGTTTTTGCTGACTCCCACCCTAATGCGGTTCGTGATGGTATTAGAAATGTAATGAGCAATTCTGGCCAATCATGTGATGCACCTACAAGGATGCTAGTTGAAAAATCAAT
>CACFMU010000044.1:0-2833 GCA_902567435.1 uncultured Pelagibacteraceae bacterium | reverse complement strand
GTGGGTGATAAAGTTTCAAAAGATGATTTGCTTTTAAACATTTCTACTTCTGGTAAAATTTTAGACGATAAGTCAATTCCAAAAGATACTGAGAATATTATCAAACAAGCAGAAGCTACAATAGCACAAAAAAAAGAGGAAAATATAATTTCTCAAGAACCAGTTCAAAAAAATGAGCAGTCAATTATTCAAGTAATTAAAAGTGGTGATATTGATCCTTTAGAAACTCAAGATTGGCTGGAGTCTTTATCTGCTGTAATTTCTAAAGATGGTAACCAGAGAGCCCACTTTTTAATTAAAGAGTTAATTAATAAAGCATATCGAGAAGGTGCTAATATTCCATATACTCAAAATACTCCTTATATTAACACAATCCCTCCAGAAGCAGAGGTAAAGTCAAACGGAGATCAAAATATTGAAAGAAGAATCAGATCTTTAATTAGATGGAACGCAGCTGCGATGGTAGTTAGAGCAAATAAAAAATTTCCAGAACTCGGTGGACACATAGGTACATTTGCATCAGCAGCAACATTATATGATGTAGGAATGAATCATTTCTGGAGAGCAAAAAATAATAAGTTTGGTGGAGATTTAGTTTACTTTCAAGGACATAGTGCGCCAGGCATGTATGCAAGAGCTTTCTTAGAAGGAAGATTGAATGAAAAACAATTGGATAGTTTTAGGCAAGAGGTTAATACAGATGGACTTTCCTCATATCCTCATCCTTGGTTAATGCCAAAATTTTGGCAGTTTCCAACAGTCTCAATGGGGTTAGGACCTATGCTTGCAATATATCAAGCAAGATACATGAAATATTTAATCAACCGAGAACTTATAAAAGATGAGAGTCGAAAAGTTTGGGCATTTTTAGGTGATGGAGAAATGGACGAGCCAGAGTCTATGGGTGCAATTGGATTAGCTGCGAGAGAAAATTTAGACAATCTAATCTTTGTTATTAACTGTAATCTGCAAAGATTAGATGGCCCTGTGAGAGGAAATGGGAAAATCATTCAAGAATTAGAAGGTAGTTTCCGAGGTGCTGGATGGAATGTAATAAAAGTAATTTGGGGCTCTTATTGGGACTCATTGATAGCTAATGATAAAACTGGTCATCTTGTAAAGGTAATGAATGAAACAGTTGATGGTGAATACCAAGCAATGAAAGCAAGAGATGGAGCATATGTTAGAGAAAAATTTTTTGGAAAATATTCTGAAACACTTGAACTAGTTTCTAGTTTGTCCGATAAAGATATTTGGAGACTTAATAGAGGTGGTCATGATCCACATAAAGTTTTTGCAGCATATGATAAAGCTTCTAAAAACCAAGGAAGTCCTACTGTTATTATAGCTAAAACTATAAAAGGCTATGGAATGGGTAAGACTGGTGAAAGTGTTAACACGACTCACCAAACAAAAAAATTAGATGTTGATGATTTGATGTATTACAGAGATCGATTTGACGTTCCTTTAACAGATGAACAAGTTAGAAATATTGAATATTTTAAACCTGATGATAAGTCACCCGAAATTAAGTATTTAAAAGAGAGAAGATTAAACTTAGGTGGGTTTTTACCAGAAAGAACAACTTACGCTAAGCCTATTAAAACTCCATCAAAAGATATTTTTGATTTTATGAAAGTTTCAACTGGCGAAAAAGAAATGTCTACTACAATGGCTTTAGTAAGAATGTTAACAAATTTATTAAGAGATAAAAATATTTCACCACGGCTAGTTCCAATTATTCCCGATGAAGCAAGAACTTTTGGTATGGAGGGATTTTTTCAAAAAATAGGTATTTACGCACACGAAGGTCAGAAATATGAACCCGAAGATGCAGCTCAATTAAGCTCTTACCGTGAAGATAAAAGTGGACAGGTATTAGAGGAAGGGATTAATGAAGCTGGTGCGATGTCATCTTGGATTGCAGCTGCCACAGCATACACAAATCATGACATAGAAATGATACCGATCTATATTTTTTATTCAATGTTTGGGTTTCAAAGAGTAGGAGATCTTGCATGGGCAGCAGGTGATAGCCAAGCAAGAGGTTTTTTGATTGGAGCTACGGCAGGTAGAACAACACTAGCAGGAGAAGGCCTTCAACACCAAGATGGTCATAGTCATTTAATAGCTTCTACAATACCTAATTGCGTTACTTATGATCCAACTTTTCATTATGAATTAGCAGTTATTTTCAGAGAAGGCATGAGGCGAATGCATGAAAAAAAAGAAAATGTTTTTTATTATATTACTACTATGAATGAAAACTATTCTCATCCTGAGATTCCAAAAGATAAGAACTGTGAAGAGGGAATTCTTAAAGGCATGTATAAGATCAGAGAATTTAATAAATTTAAAAAAACAAAAATTCAACTTTTAGGCTCAGGTACAATTTTACGTGAGATGATGTCAGCTGCTGAGATTCTCCAAAATGATTATCAAATAGATAGTGAAATTTGGAGCGTTACAAGTTTTAATGAGTTAAGAAAAGATGGAATGGAAGTAGAAAGATACAATTTATTAAATCCAGATAAAGATCAAAAAATATCATACGTAGAGCAATGTTTAGGTAAAACAGAGGGACCCATTATGGCAGCTTCAGATTATATGAGGATGCATTCAGATCAAATTAGACCATATACAAATAAAAGTTTTTATTCTCTGGGTACAGATGGATTTGGTAGAAGTGATACTAGAAAAAAACTTAGAAAATTTTTTGAAGTAGATAAAGAACACTTAGTTGCTTATAGTTTAAGTGTTTTAGCTAAAGAGCAATTAATAACTTCAAAATATGCAAAAGAGGCCATAAAAAAATATAATATTGATGGCGAAA
>CACFMU010000043.1:0-2850 GCA_902567435.1 uncultured Pelagibacteraceae bacterium | reverse complement strand
TCAAAAATTACTGGTCCATCATAATCAATCATTTCCTGAATTTTTTCATCAAGATCCAAAGGATTAACTGCTTTAATACCTTTACATCCATAAGCTTCTGCCATTTTCATAAAATCTGGCAAAGCCTCTGAATAACTCTCTGAATAATTTTTTTCATGTAAAAGCTCCTGCCACTGTCTCACCATTCCCATGTACTGATTATTTAAAATAAAAATCTTTATGGGTAGATTATACTGAACAGCCGTAGACATTTCTTGCATAGTCATTAAAACAGATGCTTCTCCAGCAATATCAACAACTAGTTTCTCTGGATGAGCAATTTGAACACCAACTGCTGCAGGTAATCCATATCCCATTGTGCCTAAACCTCCAGATGTCATCCATCTATTTGGTTTATTAAACTTATAGTGTTGAGCGGCCCACATTTGGTGTTGACCAACTTCTGTCGTCACATAAGTATCTTTATTTTTAGTTAATTCATAAAGTCTTTGAACTGCATGCTGTGGTTTAATAGTCTTGTCACTATTAATAAAATTCAGGGAGTCTTTTTTTCTCCATTTTTCTATCTGTTCCCACCACTTTGCAATATTTGATTTATTTGATTTACCATTACCATTTTTACTTTTAACTATTGTTTTATTAATTTTATTTAAAACACTTGAAACATCTCCAACAATAGCAAGATCAACTTTTATAATTTTATTAATCGATGAAGGATCTATATCAATATGAACTTTTTTAGATTTTGGAGAAAACTCATCAATTTTTCCTGTGATACGATCATCAAATCTTGCTCCAATATTTATTAATAAGTCACAATCATGCATAGCATTGTTTGCTTCGTACGTACCATGCATTCCTAGCATACCTAAAAATTGGTTGTCATCACCTGGAAAAGCTCCTAGTCCTTGTAGAGTAGAAGTTATTGGAAACCCAGTTAAACTAGCTAATTCTCTAAGGGCTTCACTTGCTTTTGGACCAGAGTTAATAACTCCTCCACCAGAATATATTACCGGCTTCTTAGCTTTATTAAATAGTTTTATTAATTCGTTGATATCGTTTTGAGAAAACTTATTTTGAGTTTTACCATTTAATTTTTTTTCTATTTTTGGTTTTTTATATTTTGCTTTTGCAAACTGAATATCTTTTGGAATATCAATTAATACTGGTCCTGGTCTTCCAGTAGTAGCAACTTTAAATGCCTCATGCATAACATTAGATAGATCGTTAATATCTTTAACTAACCAATTATGCTTAGTGCATGGTCTTGTAATTCCAGTTGTGTCACATTCTTGAAATGCATCAGTTCCAATTAAATGAGTTGGTACCTGACCTGAAATACAAACAAGAGGAACAGAATCCATATATGCATCTGTTAATGCAGTTACGACATTTGTAGCACCAGGGCCTGATGTTACAAGTACAACGCCTGGTTTGCCTGATGATCTTGCATAACCCTCAGCTGCATGACCAGCGCCCTGCTCATGTCTAACTAAAATATGTTTGATTGAAGAGTGATTTTTTAATTCATCATATATAGGAAGCACTGCTCCACCAGGATATCCAAAGATATGCTCTACCTTTTGATCTTCTAGGCACTTAAAAACAATCTCTGCTCCTGTATATAATTTTGGCATTACGCAATCTAGCTGAAGTTGTACTGATTGGTCAAGTTTTAGAATGAATTATTTAATTTTTTTTAAAAACGTATTTAAGTCTCGTGGCATTAATTTTAACCAAGTCTGCATGTTGCCTCTAGCCCAGGTACTTTGTCTTTTAGCGTATTGTCTAGTCTTTATTGATATTTTTTCACTGATTTCACTTAATTTTTTTTTGTTTCTTAAAAATTCTTTTATTTCACCTATGCCTATAGCTTTATTGACGCTCTTATCTTTTTTGACATTTAATTTAATAAATCTTTTTACTTCAGGTATTGCACCACTTTTAAGCATTTCATCTGTTCTATTAGCAATCTTCTTAACTAAATCTTGTCGAGGATAATCAATGTAAATTTTGTAAAATTCTTCATCCTTGAAATTAGATTTAGTGCTTTCAAACCAGTCATGAAGAGATTTTTTTGTAAACAACTTGACTTCATAAGCTCTGATTGATCTGTGAGCGTCAGTTGGGTTGATATTCTTTTTATAACTTGGGTCTAGCTTTAACAGCTTCTGATAAAATTTCTTTTGACCTAAATCTTTATGTAATTTTCTTATTTTATTTCTAAATTGAATTGGGATATTTGGTATCTTAACCAAACCATCAGTCAACGATTTAAAATATAGTCCTGTTCCACCAACTAAAATGGGTACTTTTTTTCTTTTTTTAATATCTTTTATTTGTTTTATAGAAAGTTTTAACCAGTCACCTGTTGAAAAATTTTTTTTTACATCATGAAAACCATAAAGATGATGTTTTATTTTTTGATAGTTTTTTGGATTTGGTCTTGCAGATAAAACTTTAAGTTGTTTATAAACTTGCATGCTATCCGCATTTATAATTTCACCTTGAATTTTTTTTGCAAGTTTTATAGCAAAATGGGATTTACCTGAAGCTGTTGGTCCTGAAATTAAAATAATCTTGGATTTAAAATCCATTATTATTTTAGTTTAACTCCAAGATATCTTCTTTGATTTTGGTTATTATATGTTGCTAATAAAATTGTATTTTGATTTGAGTTTATAACTTGTTGTACAACTTTCTTCAAATCATCAATTGATCTAATCTTTTTCTTTTGAGCTTCAGTAATGATGTGATTAACTGCTAAGGTAGTATTTTTTAAAGGACTATCATTCTCAATTTTTGTTACTACTACTCCTTTAATTTGATTGGGTAGTTTTCGAGTTTTTA
>CACFMU010000042.1:0-3008 GCA_902567435.1 uncultured Pelagibacteraceae bacterium | reverse complement strand
TTTGATAAGAATAAACCATAAATTAAAGAAGCCAACTCATAATTATTAAATAAAAAGTAAAATACAGATATAAAATAAATCATATCTTTTAAAAAAGTTATAAAAAAATACTTTTGCGAATATCTATTATTTTCAAGGTAAACTAAATATATTCTCGAAATAGAACCTAGCATTATTGCTAATAATAAAATAAGCCAAAAATTTTTAATATGATTTAATTCTTTGAAATAAAAAATAATTTTTTCTTCTAAAAAAATATTCAGCAAAAATACTATTACACTAATGAATAAAATAAAAATTTGAACTGAAAATAATAAAATTTCAGTTTCTTTTTTTTTTTTATAAAACTCAAAAAAGTTTCTTTTATATACTTCTCTAATACCTAAATTAGATATGGCTACCATTATAGTTGCTACTGTATATGCAAGGATATAATTTCCAAATTTTTCAGGGTTTATTTTGCTTGTAATAATTGGATAAAGCAGAAGATATCCAAATAAAATTAAGAAATTTAGAATGAGATAATTCTTTGAATGAAATATATCGCTTTTTTTTGACATAAGTTCTAAATATACTTTCTTATTACCATAATTTGATTTAATAACTTATATATATACATCATGGAAAAAAATATTTCTAAAACAACACCTGACCATATTATTAAGCATACAAATAAAGACCCTGAGGATATTCTCTCGAGAAACTTGATTAAGAAATTTGGTAAAAGATATAAGGATTATAGGAATAGCTATAAAGAAAATATTAACAACAAAAAATTAAGTGTTTTACCTGAATATCCAACAACAGTTGTTTTAGAGTTGGTCAATAGATGTAATTTAGAATGTGTAATGTGTTACCAGGGTTTTAGGAATGATGCTAAAAAAAGTACAATTGATACAGACACGCTACAAAAAATTTTTGATGATTTTAAAAAGAATAAACTTCCAGCTTTAATGTTGAGTATATCTGAACCTTTGCTTTATAAAGAATTTGATAAAGTATTGAATTTAGC
Source organism: uncultured Pelagibacteraceae bacterium (assembly GCA_902567435.1). Taxonomy (GTDB): domain Bacteria; phylum Pseudomonadota; class Alphaproteobacteria; order Pelagibacterales; family Pelagibacteraceae; genus Pelagibacter. The sequence continues at coordinate 1,996 of CACFMU010000042.1, read as the reverse complement.
AAGGAATGCAAATATTATGGATATCTTATTATTCACTAACGGAATACTTTTAAATGAAAAAAATTCCAAAAAAATTTTAAACAGTTCTGTAACAAGATTATTTGTTTCAATTGATGGCGCAACATCTGAAACATATAACAAAGTTAGAATACCAGTTAGTAACAGATTAAAGAATTCAAATAGATTAAGCGACTTGGAAAAAAATATAAAAAAATTTATAGATATGCGTGAAGACTTAAACCTTGAATTACCAATTGTAAGAACTTCTTTTGTAGCATTAGATTTAAATCTTTCGGAAAAAGAAAAATTTATAAATAAATGGATAAAAGTTGTTGACTCAGTCGAAGTCCAAAGAGAAACATCAATTAAAGCTTATAGTGATATAAAATCAGGAAAATATAATATTAAAGGATCAGTCCTAAACTATGATTGCTCTGAACCTTGGGGGCAAGTTACTATATATTCTGATGGTACAGTAGCTCCATGTTGCAATACAGTTGGAAGAAATCTGCCTATAGGAAATATAAAAGAAAATACACTAAGTGAAATATGGAATGGTTCAGAAATGACAGCTGTCAGAAAGGGATTTTTAGAAAATAACCCTTCAAACGTTTGTAAATCTTGTATTGAAAATTCACAATCTAATCTTTTTAAATCTTAAAGATTTATTTTATTTTAAATTTAATTAAGATTGATTTTTTCAAAGATGTTTCTGCAGAAATATTAGAAGAAGATTTTTTATTAATTAATTTTTTATAGTATTCAGGTCCAATACCTGAGGATGGTCTAAGCAATTTAATATTATTTTCTGTAAATAAATCTCCTTTTCTTATATCTTTTACAACATAAATTGATCTTCTAAACTTTTTATAAAATTTTTCTGATTTATTTCTGAAAAATTTACTTTTCTTAAACATTTCATAAGTTTCGTTCAAACATTTTCTGTATTCACCTATTTGATTTTCAAGTAATGAAAATTTAAAATCTGGTGACTTTTTTGACTCTTTAATAGCAATATGTTTTTCAAAAATTTCTGCACCAGCACCAATTGCAGCAATGGCAACTTTATTATCTGTTGAGTGATCTGACAATCCAACTGTGCAATTAAATTCTTTTTTTAATATTGAAATATTATTTAGGTTAAAATCCTTATAAGAGGCTGGATAATTACTTACACAGTAAAGTAAAGAGACCTTGTTAATTTTTTTCTTTTTTACATAGCTCATTACTTCTTTAATTTCCCTTAAATCTGCAGTTCCTGTAGATATTATCATTGGTTTTTTTGTTTTAATCACTCTTTCTAATAATGGAAAATCATTCATTTCAAATGATGATATTTTATAAAAAGGACATTTTAACTTTTCAAGCAAATCTACTGCATTTGAATCAAAGGGGGTACTAAAACAAGTAATTTTTAATTTTTTTGCATATGCGAATAATTTAGAGTGCCACTCATACGGAGTTTTTGCTTTATCATATAAATTCCACAATTTTTCACCTTTCCATAATCCACTAGATACTAAAAATTCTTTTTTATTAGAGTTCAAGGTCATCGAATCTGCAGTATAAGTTTGTAATTTTACTGCATCAGCCCCGTAATATTTAGCAATTTTAATCAAATTTTTTGCAATTTTTAAAGATCCAACATGATTTGCTGATATTTCTGCTATGAAATAAGGTTTCATTAGTGTTTAATTTTAAATTTTCTTAATTAACTTATATAGTTTATTTAATAATTCTAAATGAAAATTTTAATTAAAAAAATTTTAAAATCTGATTTAAATTTTACTTTTCTACTACGTAATAATAAGTCAGTAAGAAAAAAATTCTTTAATTCTAATAGTATTTCTATTAACGAGCATAAAGACTGGTTTTTAAAAAAAATCAAGAGCAAGAAAGATTTTTTTTTAGTTATTATAAAAGATAAGAATAAAGTTGGCACAATCCGTTATGACAAAAAAGAATTTTATTATGAAATTTCAATTTCATTGTTTCC
>CACFMU010000041.1:0-3072 GCA_902567435.1 uncultured Pelagibacteraceae bacterium | reverse complement strand
ATACTTTTAGTTTCTTTATCCGCATAAAGAATAACTTTTCCATCTAAGTTTCTCGCTGCTCTTCCAATTGTTTGAATTAAAGAAGTTTCAGATCTTAAAAATCCTTCTTTATCAGCATCTAAAATCCCAACTAATGCACATTCAGGTATATCAAGACCTTCTCTTAAAAGATTAATACCAACCAAAACATCAAATACTCCAAGCCTTAGATCTCTCATAATTTCAATACGCTCTAAAGTATCTATGTCTGAGTGCATATATCTTACTTTAATACCGTTTTCATGTAGGTACTCTGTCAGGTCTTCCGCCATCTTTTTAGTTAAAGTGGTTACCAGCACTCTGTAATTATTATCAATTACCTTTAAGCACTCATGCATTAAGTCATCAACTTGATTTTTAGCAGGTCTAATTTCAACTGGAGGATCGATCAATCCTGTTGGCCTAATTACCTGTTCAACAAACTCATTTTTTGTTTGTTTTAACTCCCAAGGTCCAGGTGTGGCTGATACAAAAACTGTTTGAGTTCTCATTGCGTCCCATTCTTCAAATTTAAGTGGACGGTTATCCATACATGAGGGCAATCTAAACCCATATTCTGCAAGATTGCTTTTTCTTGATCTATCGCCTTTATACATTCCATTTAATTGAGGAACAGTTACATGACATTCATCAACAAAAATAAGAGTATTATCTGGAAAGTATTCAAATAGAGTAGGGGGTGGTTCTCCAGGTTTTCTACCTGATAAAAATCTTGAGTAATTTTCAATTCCAGCACATGAGCCAGTTGCTTCGATCATTTCTAAATCAAATTTTGTTCTTTCCTCTAATCTTTGCGCTTCAAGTAATTTATTTTGCTCTTTAAATTTTTTTAAAGTTATCTCAAGCTCTCTTTTAATTTTAATTATTGCCTGTTCGATTGTAGGCTTTGGAGTGATGTAATGGCTATTTGCATAAACTTTGATTACTTCAAGCTCATTTACTAAATCTCCTGTAAGTGGATCAAATTCTTCAATTTTTTCTAATTTATCTCCAAATAAACTTAGTCTCCAAGCTCGGTCTTCTAAATGTGATGGAAAGATTTCTAAATACTCACCACGAGCCCTAAAAGTTCCACGATAAAAATTTTGATCATTTCTTTTATATTGAAGCGCTACTAAAGATTTAATTAATTCTTCTCTGTTATAATCATAATTAGTCTTTAAGCTTAGCGTCATCTTACTGTAAGCTTCAACAGAACCTAACCCATAAATACAAGATACACTTGAAACAATTACAACATCATCTCTTTCAAGTAATGATCTTGTTGCTGAGTGACGCATTCGATCAATTTGCTCATTAATTGATGCCTCTTTTTCAATATAGGTATCTGAACGTGGAACGTATGCTTCCGGAGTATAATAATCATAGTAAGATACAAAATATTCAACTGCATTATCTGGAAAGAAAGATTTCATTTCTCCATATAGTTGAGCAGCTAATGTTTTATTTGGGGCAAGAATTAAAGCTGGTCTATTTGTTTTCTCAATAACCTTAGCCATTGTAAATGTTTTTCCAGATCCAGTAACACCAAGCAAAACTTGACTAAGTTGATCTTTATTTGCACCATTGACCAATTGTTTAATTGCTTCTGGTTGATCACCTGCAGGCTTAAAATCAGTTTTCATCTGAAACTTTTTACCTCCCTCAAGCTTAGGACTAATCCCAGGATTTTTATTTTGAATTTCGGTAATTAAATCTTGATATGTATTCTGCATTATCTATAAAACTAGAGGATTAAAATTATATTTCAATGAGCATAATATCAGACAGTTTAAAAAGAATTAAACCATCACCAACAATCGCTGTTACTCAAAAAGCAAGAGAATTAAGAGTTGCCGGTAAAGATGTGATTGGTCTTGGTGCGGGTGAGCCTGATTTTGATACTCCGGATAACGTAAAGAACGCAGCAATCAAAGCTATTAAAAGTGGTGACACCAAATATACAGCAGTGGATGGAACCCCTGCTTTGAAAAAAGCAATTATTGCGAAGTTTAAAAGAGAAAATAAATTAAGTTATTCAACCGATCAAATAACAGTTGGAACTGGAGGTAAGCAAGTTCTCTACAACGCATTCATGGCAACATTGAACAAAGGTGATGAAGTAATAATTCCAGCACCTTTTTGGGTATCTTATCCTGATATGGTTTTACTTGCAGGAGGAAAACCAAAAATAATTAAATGTACAGAGCAAGAAGAATTCAAACTTACTGCATCAAAGTTAAAAAAAGCGATTACAAAAAAAACAAAATGGATAATTCTTAATTCACCATCAAATCCAACAGGTGCAGGATATACAAAAAAAGAAATTCAAGATCTGGCAAAAATTTTAATTAAAAATAAAAAAGTCCATATTTTAAGTGACGATATTTATGAGCATATTAAATATGATAATTTTAATTTTTATACTATTGCTCAAAATTCAAAATTAAAAGACAGAACCCTTACTATGAATGGTGTAAGTAAATCATATGCAATGACAGGATGGAGAATAGGTTATGCTGCGGGCCCAAAAGAAATAATTAAAGCTATTGGTAAAATTCAATCACAGTCAACTTCTAACCCGTCTTCAATAAGTCAAGCAGCGGCTGTTGAAGCTTTAAATGGAAACCAAGGATTTATTAAAAAAAGATCAAAAGCCTTTAAAGAAAGAAGAGATTTTGTAGTTAAAAGTCTAAATAAGATTAAAGGAATTAATTGTTTAACTCCTAATGGAGCTTTTTACGTATTTCCAAGCTGTAAAGGACTTTTAAATAAGAAAACAAAATTAAAAACTGATACAGAATTTGTCCAAAAGTTATTAGAAAAATCAAATGTCGCAGTAGTTCAAGGTTCAGTATTTGGTTTAGATGGATATTTCAGAATTTCATATGCTACTTCAATGCAAAATTTAAAAAAAGCGATGGATAGAATTAAATCTTTTTGTGAAAGCTTATCTTAAGAAGTGAAAATAGCCTTATTATTTGGTGCATCTGGATTAGTTGGAAGCCATCTCTTAAATCAATTAATTAGCAATAACAATTATTCTAAGATTAA
>CACFMU010000040.1:0-3131 GCA_902567435.1 uncultured Pelagibacteraceae bacterium | reverse complement strand
TATTTTATCTGATGAAATTTATTCTGAACTAAGTTTTGAAAAAAATTATAAATCTATTTCAAATTATTGTCCTGAAAAAACAATTGTTAGTACAGGTTTAAGTAAATGGTGTGGAGCTGGTGGATGGCGATTGGGCTATTTTATAGTACCAAACTCCTTAAATAAGTTTAAAGATATGATTAATGTTTTGGCAAGTGAAACTTTTTCTGCTGTCAGTGCTCCCATTCAATATGCAGCAATTAAAGCTTATGAAAACGACCACTCAGATTACATTAATAAATCAAGAAATATTTTAAAAGCAGTTGGTAATTACGTTTATGAAAATTTAAAATCAAATAAAGTTTTAATTAATAAACCTCAAGGTGGATTTTATTTAATGCCTGAGTTTTTAAATAAAAAGTTTAATTCTTCAACTGAAATGTGTGACGATATCTTAAATAAGACAGGTGTTGCTTTATTACCTGGATCTGATTTTGGCTTTGATCAAAATCGAATGTTAGCAAGATTAAGTTTTACTGATTTTGATGGAAAAAAATTTATGGAAGAAATTGAAGACAACACAAAAATTGATGATACTTTAATTAATGAGTTAGCCCCTAAGATAGTCGAAGGTGTTGATAAGTTGAAAAAGTGGTCAGAATCAATATAAAATCTGACTATACATACCCAATTAATTGCTGTTAGAATTACAATATAAAAAATAACGATACATGGGGAGAAAAAATGAAAAAAATAATTACATCTCTATCTAGTGCTTTACTGATATTAGCCGCATCTTTATCATTAACTGGTGTTGCAAAATCAGCAGAGTTTTTTACGATAGGAACAGGCGGACCTACTGGAGTTTATTTCCAAACAGGTAACGCAATCTGTAAAATGTTACATAAATCTGCAATTGCTAAAGAACATGGAAGAAAAAAGGGTATTGATAAAGCTTACAGATGTACAGCACCCTCAACAGGTGGATCAAATTATAATATTGGTCAAATCGCTGCCGGTGAGTTTCAATTTGGTGTTGCTCAATCTGACTGGCAATATCATGCAGTAAATGGATCAAGTAAATGGGAAGGTAAACAATATAAAGGCTTACGAGCTGTATTTTCTGTTCACAATGAACCATTTCAAATTTGGGCAAGAAAAAAAGCTAAAATCAAAGATTTTGCTGGCTTAAAAGGAAAAGTTGTAAATATTGGTAACCCTGGTTCAGGACAAAGAGGAACTATGGAAGAGCTTATGAAAGCAAAAGGTGTTGATAATAGTTTCTTTAAATCAACAACTGAATTAACTTCATCTGAGCAAGTTAAAGCATTGTGCGATGGTAAGATAGATGCTTTTGGTTATTCTGTAGGATTTCCAAATGGAGCTATGGAACAAGCAGCAACTTGTGCAGCAAAAGCTTCTCCAATTAACTTAACTGGATCAGAAGTTCAGGGTTTAATTGATGGTGCAGATTATTATGCTAAAGCAGTAATACCTGCTGGAACTTATACAGGACAAAAAAAAGATGCTACTACTTTTGGTGTTAAAGCTACTGTAGTAACTAGTAATATGGTTGAGTCTGATCTTGTTTATTTGGTTGTTAAAGCAGTATTCGAAAACTTTGATGATTTCAGAAAACAACATCCTGCTTTCTCTTCACTTAAAAAAGAAGATATGATTGCAGATGGTTTATCAGCTCCACTTCACGAAGGTGCAGTTAGATATTACAAAGAAGCTGGATTAATGTAATCCAATTACTTAATTAAATTAAAAGGCCTGATTTTTATCGGGCCTTTTTTTTATAATAAGGTATCTTTTTATAATGAGTCAAAGCATTAATGAAAAAGTAAAAAGTAAGATAAATGAAGACCTATCTCCAACAAGAAATTTAACAGGACTTCATCTTAAAATTGTAGCTTCAATAGCAATTATTTGGTCTTTATTTCAGCTTTGGTATGCTTCACCATTTCCTTTTATGTTTAATATTGGAATGTTTAAAGGACTTCCAGCTAGAGCTATTCATTTAGGTTTTGCTCTAACATTAGCTTTTTTAATTTATCCAATATCTAAAGGAAAAAAAATTTCTTTAATTGATGTAATCATAAGCTTTGTTGGAGCCTTTTCATGTCTTTATATATATTTTTTTTATGATCAACTTGTTGATCGAGGGGGAGTACTTTTAAATATTTCAATTAATGAAAATTATAATTTGCCTGTTGAATTAATTATTGGCAGCTGTGGTATATTGATTTTATTAGAGGCAACAAGACGTGCAATTGGTTTGCCATTAGTTATTATCGCAATTTGTTTTTTATTATTCTCTTATTTTGGAAGATATGCACCAGAAATAATTTCTCATGGAGGTCTTTCATTAAATAGACTTGTTGGATTTCAATGGCTTGATCAAGAGGCTATATTTGGAATTCCTATTGGCGTTTCAGTTGATTTTATATTTTTATTTGTTTTATTTGGTGCATTATTAGAAACAGCTGGGGGAGGTAAATATTTTTTAGACTTAGCATTTGCTATGGTTGGAAAGATGAGAGGAGGACCTGCAAAAGCTGCAATTTTAGGATCAGGGATGACTGGATTGATTTCTGGATCTTCAATTGCAAACACAGTAACAACTGGAACATTTACAATCCCGATAATGAAAAAGACTGGATTTTCTGAGGAAAAAGCTGGTGCAATAGAAGTTTCGTCCTCAGTGAATGGTCAAATTATGCCACCAGTTATGGGTGCTGCGGCATTTGTAATGGCAAGTTTTATTGGTGTTACATATTTTGAAGTTGTTAAACATGCATTTTTACCGGCAATAATTTCTTACATTGCATTATTTTATATTTCACATCTTGAGGCTTTAAAATTGAACTTAAAAGGAATGGATGATGCAGATGTACCAAATTTAAAAAAAACATTTTTATCAGGAATTCATTTTTTAATACCAATTTTTGTTTTAATTTACATGTTGGTCTATTTAAGGTTTACAGCTTCTTATTCAATATTTTATGCAACTGTATCGCTTATATTTGTAAATTTAATTTATTTATTAACTAAAAACTCAAATTTTAAGGAAGCTCTTAAAGAATGGTTTAATCAAACAATAGTGGGCTTTGAAAAAGGTGCATTAAATATGGTTGGTGTTGGAATAG
>CACFMU010000039.1:0-4082 GCA_902567435.1 uncultured Pelagibacteraceae bacterium | reverse complement strand
TTTTAACAAATCAATTGCAAATTTTGGGTTACTATTTATTAGATATTTTCCCTTTTTTACAAAAATTTGGATAAGATAAACTATGAAAATATATCAAATAGATTCAAGTGCTAGAAAAAAAGGCTCAACCTCTAGGTCATTAGCAAAAAAATTAATAAAAAAAATTAAAAAACCAGGTGATAAAGTTATTTATAGAGATTTAGATGACGAAATGGTTTTTGTAAGTGGATTAACTGAGTCAGGCATGAAGATTGCAAAAAAGGATCAAACTAAAGAACATAAAAAAATGTTTAAACTATCTGATACACTTGTAAAAGAACTTAAAGAAAGTGATGTCATCATTATATCTGCTCCAATTTATAACTATGGTCCACCCGCAACTTTAAAGGCATGGTCAGATTTAGCTGCCAGAGTGGGAGAAACTTTTAGATTTAAACCTAACGGACGAAGAGAAGGATTGTTAAAAAATAAACGTGCATATTTAGTTATTACGTCTGGAGGAACAAAGCTTAATAGCAAAGAAGATTTTTTAACACCTTGGTTAAAATTTATCTTAAAATTTTTTGGTATAAAAAAAATAAATGTAGTAAGTGCTGATCAAATGGCTTTAAATTATAAAAAATCTATCAAAGATGCAGAAGATCAAATAAAGAAATTAACATAGTAATAAAATTATAATATTCTTATATTTGTTATATTAATTCTTATTTGCTATCATTAATGGTCTTAAGAAAACTCTATAAGGTTCATATGACTTACCAGTTTTCTTTAGAATTTGTTTTGAGCATTTTTCCATTGAATATGATCTAATTATTTTAGTTAAAGTTTTTTCATATAATTTTGCTGCCTCCCATCTTGAAAGTAAAATAACCTCTTTTGTTACTTTAGCAGTAACGTTAGGATTACCGTCTCTGTCTCCACCCATCCATGAACCAAACTCAATTGGATTAAAGTTTTTAGGCAATCCTTTATCCATATTTTGAACAAATATGGAGTTTAATCTTCGATAAACCTTTGGAATTGTATCCCACAAACTATCCTCAATAATTGCTAAGCCCCATCTAGCTTCATCAAATGGTGATGGTTTTACTCTTTTTAAATCATCTGTATTCCAAATAATTGTAAACTCATCGAAAAGTTTTTTATCTAATAATTTCAGTTTAGAGGGATAATTTTTTAAAAGATCTCTTTGCTCAAGTATTTCAGTAATTTTATGATATTTTTGAATTAAGGTTCTTCTTTTTACTTCAGTTGGATGTGCGGTTAATACAATACCGATATTTAGATTTTTTGCATGATTATATATTTTGCTGTCTGAAATATTCTTATTGTTAAAAAGATCTTCAAAAATTTCCTCTATAAATAGATTGCTATTATTAATCTTTTTTTTATTATTCTCATATTCATTTAAGCTTCTGGATGCATCAATCGACTCTGCTAAATTGATCAAATTCATGAAATGTGAAAAAGCTCTAGTTAATTTAAAAGTATTTTTTGAATTTAAGCCTTTTATAGTACGAATAATTTTCCGGTAAGAATGTTTGCTATTTAAGTTTGTTTTATTCGCCTTAGAAAGTTTTCTTATTTTTTCAACTAATTTGAAAAAATTTTCACCCTCTTGATCTTTTAAAACTTTTCCAAGTATATTACCTAAATACCTAACATTCTCTCTGAGGAGTTTTGTAGGTATTCTTTCATAGTAAAGGTCTCTTTTTTGCATTTTACTCAAGATTTATTCTGAAATTACTGTTGATTTTTGTTCTCCTAAATAATCTACCTTTAAATGCATTTCATCTCCATTTTTCAAAAATTGAGGCGGATTCATTCCAAGCCCAACACCTGGTGGTGTACCTGTGGTAATAATGTCTCCAGGCATTAAAGTTATAAAATTACTTAAATGCGAAATTAAGTAATTAAAATTAAATATCATTAAACTGGTGTTGCCTGTTTGATGCCTTTTGCCATTTACATCTAATGAAAGATTTAGATTATCAATATCTTTAATATCATCTTTTGTTACTAAATAAGGTCCAAGAGGTCCAAATGTGTCTCCTGATTTACCTTTTACCCACTGACCACCTTTTTCTTTTTGCCATTCTCTTTCACTGATATCGTTACAAATACAATAGCCAAAAATAAATTCCTGAGCTTTATCTTCATTAACTCTTTTTGCTTTTTTTCCAATAATCATTGCTATTTCGACTTCATGATCTAATTTTTGTGAGTTTTTTGGAATGATCACTTCATCATTTGAACCTATAATTGAATGAACAGATTTATTAAACACAACTGGAAATTTAGGTGGCTTTGCACCAGTTTCCTCTGCGTGTTCTTTATAATTTAATCCTATAGCAAAAAAATTTCCAGGATTTGAAATACAAGCACCTATTCTTACATCAGGGTCTATTTCAGGTAATGTGTCAAGATCTAGTTCTTTAATTTGATTTATTGTATTAAAATTTAATGTGTTTGGATTGAAATCATCAAAATGCTTTGAAAGATCTCTAATTTTATTTTGATGATCTAAGATAGCTGTCGTCTCTTTATTTTTTTCACCTACTCTTAATAACTTCATTTTTGCAATAGAATAATTAACCCTTTATACCTAAATGAGTGTATTTAACATTTAGATAATCTTTTATTGCCATAGATCCACCTTCTCTTCCATATCCACTTTGTTTAATTCCTCCAAAAGGTGCTTCGGCAATTGCAACAAAGCCTGTATTAACAGCAACAGATCCTGTCTCTAGTTGTTCAGATGCTAAATGAGCTGTTTCCATTGAGTTTGTACAAACATAACTACACAATCCTAGCTCATGATTATTGGCTCTTTCAATTACTTCATCAAAAGATTTAAAAGATAACATAGGAACTAAAGGTCCAAAGGGTTCTTCTTTCATTATGGTGAAGTCATCTTTTACCTCATCGAAAATTGTTGGTTCATAAAAAAATCCTTTGTTAAAACCAGCTGGTCTTTTTCCGCCCAATAGAACTTTTGCTCCTTCTTGTTTAGTTTTTTCAACTAATGCTTCAACTTCATTTAATCTTTTTTGGGTTGTTAATGGACCTAATTGAGTATCAGGATCCATACCATTACCAATTTTTAATTTTTTTGTTTTTTCTATAAATAAATCTATAAATTCATTTTTCTTATTTTCATGAATATAAAATCTATTGGGTGAAATACATACTTGTCCATTATTTCTAAATTTAGCAGCAATTGCCATATCAGTTGCTTTCTTTACATCAGCATCATCAAATACAATGAAAGGTGAATGGCCGCTTAATTCCATTGTAACTCTTTGAACTTTGTCTGCAGCTTGTTTTAGTATTAGTTTTCCAACTCTGACTGAGCCAGTAATTGAAATTTTTTTAATAATATCAGATTGGATTAATTGAGAAGCTATACTTGGTGGGTCGCCTGATAACAAATTAATTACTCCAGGTGGAACGCCACATTCTCTACAAATATCTACTAATTCCATGACTATGCCAGGTGTAATAGTGTCAGGTTTAATTATTACTGAACAGCCTGCTGCAAGAGCTGTAGAAATTTTTCTTGCAGCTAAAATAAGAGGGAAATTCCAAGGTGATAATGCTGCAACAACTCCAACTGGTTGGTAATACACATGAACTCTTGTATCTTCAAACCTACTTTCTATTGTTTGACCAAAAATTCTTTTTGTTTCTTCTGCATTCCATTCAAAAATATCTGCTGCTCCATTTGTCTCTCCAATTCCTTCTGCTAAAGGTTTTCCATTTTCTAAAGTCATCCATTTTGCAAGAAGGTCTTTTTTTTCTCTCATTTTATCAGCGATCTTTCTTAGAACATATGACCTCTGCCAAGGTGGAATTTTTCTCCAAACTTTTAATCCTTGTTCAGCTGACAGCAATGCTCGTTGAACATCAGCAGGAGAAGCTTTTGAAGCATAACCTAAAACTTCTTCAGTTGCAGGATTAATTACTCCGTATGTTTCTTTATTTTCTGAGGGCGACCAATTGCCATCAATGAATTGTCCAAACTTTTCGTACATATTTTAATTAATTTTAATTTTGATAAAAAAATAATTCATAAATTTTTA
>CACFMU010000038.1:0-4236 GCA_902567435.1 uncultured Pelagibacteraceae bacterium | reverse complement strand
CTAAGCTTAGATAAATATATTATTGCCTCTTCATCTGACATTTTTGGAATAAGTTTTGAGTTAAATGTTTTATTTAATGTTTGTTTGGCTAAGCTTTTAATACCTTTTGCTTTTTGTCTACTTAATCCACAACTTTTTAATTGAGTAACTGTTAACTTATAAACTGTTTTAGCATTAATTTTATTTTTACATTTTTTTTTAAATTTTAAAAATACAGAATTAGCAGCAGCCACACTAATCTGTTGACCAATAATACTTTTACATAATGAATAGAAAATATCTTTTCTTGAAGTAAGGGTAACTTCAGATGGTTCAGAATATTTTTGAATTAAATATTTCATAACTTTATCTTTTCTAGATAAATATTTTTTTGCTGAACTCCAATATTTCGGTACTTTACTCATGTCTGGTTGTTGATGGAATTTTTTCTTTATAATGGATCTCTCTTCTCAAAATAATTAATGAAGAAAAAACTACTAACATTGCTCCTAACAAGGTTTTTATAGTTGGAACTTCATCCCAAATGAAGTAACCAAAAATTATTCCAAAAACTAGTGCTAAGTATTTAAGTGGAGATACAAGCGAAACTTCTGATAACTTAAATGACTGTCCAAGCCATAAGTTTGCAAAACCTCCTAAAAAACCAATCATACAAAGTAATATTAAATCTTTAATATTTGGCAATACCCAGCCAAATGGTATTGTGAAAAGGCTAGCGAAAGTAATAGCAGCTGAAAAATATAAAGAAATTAGCCAGACTGGCTCTGTTGTTGACAATTGCCTTATAGCAATAGCAACATAGGACAAACCTAAACAAAAAATTATTGGATATATGTAGTATATATTTAAGGAATAAAAACCTGGTTCTGTAATTATTATAATGCCAATAAAACCAATTAGCACTGCCAACCATCTGTAAAAACCTACTTTTTCACTTAAAAAAAAAATTGAAAAAATTGTTGTAAAAATTGGAGCTGCAAAAGAAATACTTACAACTGTAGCTAATGGCAAATTACGTAAAGCAATAAATATAGCAATTAAAGCTATTAGTCCAAAAAAACATCTTAAAAAATGTAAACCAATTCTTTAGTTTGATAAAAATTTTTTATTCTTTCTCTTGGCATTATGAAAAAATATATAATTACTCCAAAAAAACCTCGAAAAAACAAAACTTGTCCCAATGGATAATGTTCAGACCATTTTACAATTAAATCCATGACTGAAAATGCACATACAGACATAAACATGTACAAAAAGCCTAATTGATTTTTAGAGAGCATAGAATAACTTATAGATTAATTTATAGAATAATAAATGGAAATAGCAGTTTTAGGATTGGGATGTTTTTGGGGTCCAGAAATAAAGTTTAGTAAACTTGATGGAGTAATTAAAACTGAAGTAGGATATTGTGGTGGTAACAGCGTTCAAACTAGTTACAAAGAAGTCTGTACAGGTGAAACAAATCATGCTGAAGTAGTAAAGTTAGATTTTGATCCTGAAATAATATCATATGAAAAAATTGTAAAATATTTTTTTGAATTTCATGATCCAACAACTTTAAACTCTCAAGGTCCAGATTTTGGAACACAATATAGAAGTGAAATTTTTTACTTAAACGATAAACAGAAGATAATGGCAGAAAAAATATTAAATGAAGAAAATAAAAAATTATCTGGAAAAGTTGTAACTAAAATTTCAGAAGTCAAAAACTATTGTCCGGCTGAAGAATATCACCAAAAATATTTAGAAAAAAGATAAGATGTCCTTAGTCAGTTCAGATTGGTTAGAGAAGAATATTAATAATGTAAAAATAATAGATTGCTCATGGCACATGCCACAAGCTCAAAGAAATGGTTTTGAGGAATATAAAAAAGATCACATACCCAATGCAATTTTTTTTGATTTAGATAAAAATTCAAAGATAGATACAGATTTACCGCATATGTTGACTGATATTAATTCCTGGGAATTAATTGTGAATAGTATGGGTATTTCAAATGAAGATGAAATAGTAATTTATGATAATTCAGATGTAATAAGTTCTTGTCGATGTTGGTATAATTTAATTTATTTTGGCCATGATCCCAAACTTGTTCATGTTTTAGATGGGGGCTTAAAAAAAAATGGAAAATTGAAAATAAAATTACAAATAATGAAATAATACCCACAACAATCTCGAATTATAAAGCTATTGAAAATAATAAATTAGTAAAAAATAAACAAGAGATAGATAAAAATAATATTACTTTAAATGAATTTATAGTTGTTGACGCAAGAAGTAGGGAGCGATTTGAAGGAAAAGTTCCAGAGCCTAGAAAAGGTCTACGAAGTGGGTCAATAAAAAATTCTTTTTGCTTACCTTTTTTGAATTAATAAATGATGATCATACTTTTGTAAGTAAAGATAAAATCAAAGCCCAATTTAGGTTATTTAATTTAGATCTAAATCAAAATATTGTATTTTCGTGTGGTTCAGGAGTAACCGCAAGTGTATTGGCACTGGCTTATTCATTGATAAATGATAAGTATATGCCAACTATCTATGATGGTTCATGGTCAGAGTATGGAAAAAGTTAAAATATGAAAAGATCAACAAAAATTATATCAATAGTATTAATCTTCTTTTTTATCATTGCAGCAGTAATCATTGCTAGAACAATGATTGGTAATCACTTTAAAAAAAAATTTAGCAAAAGACCTCCTCCAGGAATAATTGTAAAAGTTGTTGAGCAAAAATTATTTCAAAACACAATTGAAACCTTTGGTACCGCAGTACCAGCTCAGATAAAATCTTATAATATTGAAAAATATGAAATTTTAGAACCTATTAAATATAACACAAAAGTTAAAGCTGGAGATGTAATTGCTAAACTTAAGAATAGAAACATAGTCACTCCATTTGATGGAATTATTGGTAAGAGAGATTTTTCCAATGATATTGATGTATCAAAAAGTTCTATCGTATTAAATTTAGAAGACACCTCTATTCTTTTTATTGATGTTGATATACCTGAAACATTTGCACCTTTTGTAAAAAAAGATCAAAATGTTGATATAAAATTTTCTGGAAATAATCTTAAAAAATATTCTGGAGTGGTTGAATCAACTGCAAGCAGAATTGATACCAATAAAAGATCCTTACCCGTAAGAATTAGGCTTGAAAATCCAAACAATGAACTTTTATCTGGCTCATTATTAGAAGTATCTATTAACTATAATGAAAGAAATTCATTAAGCATTCTAGATACCAGTCTTCTAATGGAGGGTAATAACGTTTATGTATATAAAGTTAATAAAGAAAATATTGTAAAAAAAACTGAAATAGAAATTGGTTTAAGAAAACAAGGAATTGTAGAAGTAAAAACTGGACTTAAAAATGGTGATATAGTAGTCGCCGAAGGTCTGAAAAAAACAAGACCTAACGGAAAAATAAAACCAATTAAATATGGTTCAAAACCACAGTCTTCAAATTGGAAAAAAAAAGATAAGCCAGATAAAATAGAGCAGAAAAAAGGTAAGTTTGATTGGATTAAAAAATTAAATATATTTAAAAAATCTGAGTCTAAAAAAGAAGAGAGTAAAAATAAATAATTGAATGTATATAACTGAACTTAGTATCAGAAGACCCGTTGTAGCTTGGGTTCTATCTTTAATACTTATTGTATTTGGTTTATTTGTTTATTCTGAATTACCAGTAAGAGAATTACCTGATGGTTTACAGCCACCAGTGGTCCAAGTAAAAGTTAATTATAAGTCTGCATCAGCTCCAATTATTGATCAAGAAATAACTCAAGTAATAGAAGATGTTATAGGAGGTGCAGAAGGTATAAAGAATATCGACTCTAAATCTGAAAATGGAAGAAGTAGTATTAACATTGAATTTGACACAGATATTGAGCTTGATGATGCTGCAAATGATATAAGAGAAAGAGTAGCAAGAATAGTCGATAATCTTCCCTCAGAAGCAGATGCTCCACAGATATTAAAACAAGCAGCTGGTTTTACAACTACAATGTGGCTTTCAGTTTCATCTTCAACCTGGTCTGATTTAAAACTTGGTGATTATGCAGATAGATATTTAGTGGACGCTTTTTCAAGTGTAAAAGGTGTTGGAAGAATTCTACTAGGAGGACTTAGAGAGCTTAGTGTTAGAATTTGGATTGACCCTATCAAATTAGTTGCAAACGATATGACAATCCAAGAAGTAGAAAATGCACTTAGAAATGAAAATATAAGC
>CACFMU010000037.1:0-4509 GCA_902567435.1 uncultured Pelagibacteraceae bacterium | reverse complement strand
TAGACTTTTCACCAAGATCAATGCGATAATCAATAGTGATCATATTGTCATCCAATATTTCTAAGAAAGGATCAATTTTAGAAAAATAATATCCAGCTGATCTTAGCTTAGATTGTATAATTTTTTTTTCCTCCAATAAAAAGAAATCATTAAAAGATCCTCTCGGTTTTAAAAGTAAACTCTCTTTAACTAATTTCTTAAATTTTTCGGCTTTTATGCCGCTAATTTTTATATCTTTAATAAGTGGTGCCTCTTCAACATTTATCAAAATTATATTATTTTCAAATTTAACTGATACATCACTAAAGAAATTTGTATCATATAAATTTTTCAGTAATTCATTTAACATTGAGGTTTTAAAATTTTGCCCAACATTAATTTTTGAAAACATTAATACTGTTTCCTCAGATATTCTCATATTTCCTGTAATCTGAATCTTTTTAATAATTTCGCTAAATGAAAAAGATAAAAAAATAAAATTTAGAATAATTGATAATAAAATTACTTTGAATTTGTTCATATATAATTGATGATTTATATACTGTTTTCGAGTGTTTTCAATCTAACATAATTATTTAATTCAACTATATCCTGAATTTTTTTTGGATATTTATTTTTAAGTTTTAAAAATTTCTTTTTATTAATAATCTTAAATAATTTTTTTTGGATATCGATAAATTTTATTTTATTGTTCAAAAATAATTCAACCAAAGTATCATTTGCAGAAACGATAACAGTTTCAAATAAAGATTGTTTGGGTGGTAAAAAATTTAATAATTTAACAATAGGAAATCTATTTAATTCAACAATCTTAAAATCTAAGTTATTTAAATAATTTATATCTATTTTTTTTGACTTTAATTTTTTATCATTATTCGAATAAAGGGTATTAAATATTGGTATTTTCATAGTTGTATCGTGCGCAATAATTTTTATTAAGCCATTATCAAATTTTAAAATAGCATGAACATATGATTTGGGATGTATTAGAATTTTAATATTTTTATAATTTATATTAAATATATTTCTTGCTTCTATAACCTCATAAACTTTATTAATCATAGTGGCCGAGTCTATTGAGATTTTTTTACCCATTTTCCAATTTGGATGTTTTAAGGCCTGATTAATTTTAATATTTTTAAATTTATCTAATGAAATATTGTTGAATGGACCACCTGAAGCAGTTAAATACATTTTTTCAATATTTTTGACTCTTAAATTTTGCAATCCAAACCACAATGAATAATGCTCTGAGTCAACAGGAATAAATTGCGTTTTATTTTTTTTTAATTCTTTATTAATTAAATTCCATCCACATATAATTGATTCTTTATTAGCGATAGCAATTTTTTTGGAATACTTTATTATCTCTAAAGTTGGTTCTAAACCATTAATTCCCATAATTGAACTCATTGTATAATCAACTTTTCTTTTAAAAATTCTACTTAAGTTTTTAAAATCATTATAAATTTTTAAATCTTTTTTTTTGTTAATTTTTCTTAATAGATTATATTTTTTTGTATTTGTAATAATTAAATTTTTTACATTAAACTTAATTGCTTGTTTGTATAATAGCTTATAATTTGTATCTGCTGTTAAAAGTATTATTTCAAAGTTCTTTCGATCTTTACTTATTAGGTCTAATAAAGTTTTTCCAATTGATCCTGTTGATCCAAGAATTGAAATTTTTTTTTTCATCAAAAATTCCAAATTAAAAAAATAATATAAGAAAATGGATAGGCAAAAATCATACCATCAATTCTATCTAAAATTCCACCGTGCCCAGGTATAATATTTCCAGTATCCTTGACTTTAAAAAGTCTTTTAAAGTATGAAATAATTATATCCCCCATTTGACTTACTAAGGACACAACTAAAACAAAGATAAATGTCTGCTCTGTAAATCTAAAGTTATGGATTTTTAATGATAATTTAAAAAATAAAATTGTAATTATAATGGAAAGTAGAAAGCTTCCAATTACACCAGCATATGTCTTGTTAGGGCTAAATTTAGTTAATTTTGGACCTTTGAGAATTTTTCCAAATATATAACCTCCTGTATCTGTTGAGATACAAATTATTGCTATTAACAAAATATGAAAATAATCATGATTAAAATCATTTCTAATTTTGTATATTGTGTAAAATGAAAATATTATAAAAAATAAACCAAATATTTTTTGATTATTTAGTTTTGACATTTGAAGCCACTCATACGCAGTTATGATAAAGCATATGGAAATAAATAAATTAAACAAAATAGATCCTTCAATTATCACAAAAAGAACAACAGGTATCAATATTAGAGAACTAAAAAGTCTTTTTGTTAGTTCATTTTTAATCATATGTTTCCATAATTTCTTTTAACTTTTCTAAATTTATTAATAATTTTTGAATAGTCTTTTTCATTAAAATCTGGCCATAATTTTTTTTTAAAGAATATTTCTGTATAAGCAAGTTGCCATAATAAAAAATTACTTAATCTTTTTGTATTACCGGTTCTAATCAATATATCTGGGTCAGGTATATTTTTTGTATATAAAAATTTTTCAATATTTTTTTCATTAATAATGTAATTTTTTTTTGAAACCATTTTGATAGCATTTACTAACTCAAGTTTAGATCCATAATTTAATGCAAGATTAATCTGGATTTTTGAATTTTTTGATGTTTTTTTTTCAGCTGAATTTAACAACATATTCAATTTTTTAGAAAAATTTTTTTTACCAATAATTTTTAATTTTATATTTTGTCTGTGAAATTCGTCAATTTTACTAATCAAAAAACTTTCTAGTAAATTAAATAAATAATTAATTTCTTTTTTTGGTCTTTTCCAATTTTCAGTAGAAAATGCAAATAGCGTTAAAAACTTTATTTTATATTCTATTGATTTTTTAATAATATTTTCAACTGATTTTAAACCAGCCTTATGTCCAGCGTTTCTTGATTTTTTATACTTTAAACCCCATCTACCATTACCATCCATAATAATGGCCACGTGATTTACTGGGTTCATTTTATATTGTCATTATTTCTTTTTCTTTTAAAGAAACCTTCTCATCTACAGTTTTAATATGTTCGTCTGTTATTGTTTGAACATTTTTTTCTGATGATTTTTCCTCATCTTCTCCAATTTCTTTTGATTTTAAAAGTTTTTTTAATTCTTCATTTGCCTCTCTTCTAATGTTTCTTATTGAAACTTTGCATTTCTCTCCAATTGATTTAATAAGTTTTTTTAGTTCTGTTCTTCTTTCTTCGTTCAGCTCTGGCACAGGTAGTCTAATTAACTGGCCATCCACTTGTGGATTTAAACCTAAATCTGATTTTTGTATTGCGGCATCAACAAGAGGCACATTGTTAGTATCCCACACTTGAATATTTATCATTCTTGGCTCAGGTGTTGTTATGCTTCCAACTTGATTAATTGGCATCTGCTGCCCATAAACATCTACTTTAACTAAATCCAGCATTGCAGCGTTAGCTCTACCAGTTCTTAAAGACGTCAATTCTTTTGAGAAAACCTCAATGGTTTTATCCATTTTAAGACTGTATGATTTTTCATCAAACATTTATTCTCCAATCTTAATTCTATAGAACTCTTTTACTTTTAAGTCAGTTGTTGAAAGTTCTTTTAGAATATCTTGAACTTTTTTTTTAGGCTCCATTACCCATGCTTGAGATAATAGTGCATTTTCTTCCTTAAACTTATTCATCTTACCCAAGCTAATTTTTTTTGCAATATCCTCTGATTTTCCTGAATTTTTTAGTTCTTCAGTCACAAGCTCTTGCTCTTTATCAATAATAGATTGATCAATTAAGCTAGACTCTAAAGCTAAAGGATTTGAAGCAGCAATATGCATAGACAATTGTTTTGCAAAAGTTTTAATTGTTTCTGATTTATCTTGAGTTTCTAAAGATACAACAACTGCTAATTTTGCAATATTATCTTTTACAACTGTGTGTAAATAATGGTTGTTTAATGATCCAGAATTTTGAATAGTTTTTGTTTTTCCAATTGTAATTTTTTCACCTATCTTTGCAATTAAAGCAACAATATTATCTTCAACTGTTTCACCATTTGACATTTTTGAACTTTTTAAATCATCAATATTTGAATTTTTAAGGTTATTTAATTCGCTTAATTCTTTGACAAAGTTTGTAAAATCTTCATTTTTTGCAACAAAATCGGTTTCACAATTTACCTCTACAACAGATGTTTTGTTTTCATCACCACTAACTGCTACAACACCTTCTTTTGCATCTCGAGACATTTTTTTGGAGGCTTTAGAAATACCTTTAACCCTTAATATTTCTATTGCTTTATCAATATCACCTCCTGACTCTTTTATAGCAAGATTACAATCTTTAAATCCTGCGCCAGTAGCCTCTCTAAGTTTTTTTACTTTTTCTATATCACTCATCTTAGTTTAATTTCTCCTTATCTTCAGTGGAAAATTTTTTTTCTAATTTTTCTCTATCTATTTCTTGAATTGTTTTAGACTGATTATC
>CACFMU010000036.1:0-5659 GCA_902567435.1 uncultured Pelagibacteraceae bacterium | reverse complement strand
ATTTGTAAAAAAAAGTGCTGAAGAATTAATTAAAGCAAGGCCTACTGCTATAAATTTAAAATGGGCAGTAGATCGTATGATGAAAAAATTATCAGGAATTAATAGTGATCAACTTTTAGATATTGCTTTAAATGAAGCTAAAGAAATATGCGATGAAGATGAAAAATTTTGTAAAAATATAGGTATTAATGGATTGAAAATAATTGAAGGAATTTTTAATAAAAAAAAAGACACAATCAATATTTTAACTCATTGTAATGCTGGTTGGCTTGCAACTATTAATTGGGGCACAGCAACTTCACCAATATATCATGCTCATAAAAAAGGAATTCCAGTTCATGTATGGGTTGATGAAACAAGACCAAGAAATCAAGGTGCAAATTTAACTTCATTTGAACTAAATGAAGAAGAAATACCAAATACTATTATTGCTGATAACACTGGTGGAATTTTAATGCAAAGAGGTGAGGTGGATATGTGTATTGTGGGCACTGATAGAACTATATCAAATGGTGACGTTTGTAATAAAATTGGAACCTATCTAAAAGCATTAGCAGCCTATGATAATAATATTCCTTTTTATGTCGCCCTTCCGAGCTCAACAATAGATTGGGGTATTAAGGATGCACAAAAAATCCCTATTGAAGAGAGAAATTCTGATGAGTTGTCCCATATAGAGGGCATTGATGAGAATAATCAAATTAAGAAAGTTTTAATATATCCAAAGAAAAGCAAAGCAATGAATTTAGCTTTTGATGTTACACCTGCAAAATATGTGACTGGCTTAATTACTGAGAGAGGAATTTGTGAAGCTTCTCATGATGGTTTAAAAAAATTATTTAAATGAAAAGTCTGAGATCTGAAATAATTAAATATTCTAAAATGCTTAATAGCAAAAAACTATCAGCATTAAGATCAGGTAATATATCTGCTAGATATAAAGATGGTTTTTTAATTACACCATCTGGAAAAAAATACTCATCCTTAAAAAAAAATGATATTATCTTTGTTTCTTTAGATGGAAAGTTTGATAAAAAAAAAGGAATTCCTTCCTCAGAATGGAAGTTTCATCAAGATATTTATCTAAATAAAAAAGAGGCAAAAGCTATAGTCCATGCCCATTCAACTAATGCTACAGCTGTTTCTACTCACAGCAAAAATATTCCTTCTTTTCATTACATGGTTGCTATGGCAGGAGGGCATAACATCAAATGTGCAAAATATGCAACTTATGGGACAAGAGAATTGTCTAAAAATATATTGAAAGCTTTAAAAGGTAGAAAAGCTTGTTTAATTGGTAATCACGGACAGATTGCATTTGAGGAAAATTTGTCAAAAGCATTTGAACTTGCTGAAGAGGTTGAAAATATATCGCTTCAGTATATAACGAGCTTGAAATTGGGTAAGCCTAAGATTCTTTCAATTAAAGAAATGAAAAGAGTTTTATCCAAGGCAAAGAATTATAAAAAAGGATAAAGAGTGACTAAAGTTGGAGAACATATAACTCTAGACATTATTGGCACAACTAAAGAGTACGATCCTTCAGTATTTGAAAAAGTTATTCATAATATAGCAAAAGAAGCAAAAGTAACAATTCTAAATATTTCTAAATATAAATTTGAACCACAAGGTTTTACAATTCTTGCTTTGCTAGCTGAAAGTCATATTAGCTTTCATACTTTTCCAGAAAAAGGAATTATTAGTTTTGATTTTTTTACTTGCGGTAAGGTCAGTCCATCAATTGCAATTGAAATTATCAAAAAAGAATTTGAGCATAAAAGAATAGTAAAAAAAGAATTTAATAGGGACACTAAATCTCTTTATCATGATATCTATAGTTCACCGGGATTGCAAAAATCTTACGTAGTAAACGATGTCCTGGAGGATTTTAAATCAAAAGTTGGTCAACATATTGAAATTTTAGATTTAGAGCAATTTGGAAAATCTTTATTTATTGATGGAGAAATTCAAGTAGCTGCTACTGATGAACATTTGTATAGCTCAACTTTCGTAGGTGCAGGATTAGAATTAAACAAACAAAGTGAAAGAGCTGCTATTATTGGTGGTGGAGACGGTGGTGTTGCAAGAGAATGTATATCACAAGATTTTAGTTTTATAGATTGGTATGAATTAGATCCTGAAGTTGTTGATGTTTGTAATAAGCATCTTGGAGATATAGGAAAAAAAGCGACTGAAAAAAATTCTGTTAAATGTGTATGGGGTGATGCGTTTGAGAGTATTAAGTCAATAAAAGATGATACATACGATCATATATTTGTTGATCTCAATGATGATCAATTTTGCATTGATCTTGCCGCAAAAAACATGGACTCCATGATTAGAATTTTAAAACCGAAGGGTGTGATTACAGCACAAGTAGGAAGTCAGGATAAAAAACCTAAACAGGTTGATAATTGGCTCAATGTATTTAACCATCACTTTGGAAACACAAAACTATCTAGAGTATATGTCCCTAGTTTTGATTGTTCTTGGAACTTTTCTTCATCAATTAATCATTAATTTTTCTTTTTAAATTAATAAATCTGTGAAATAATTGTTTTAATTTAAAGGAGAAAATAATGAATATATTCAAAAAAACTATTTTAACAGTTCTTGCTTCTTTATTAGTCATCGGAAATGTTTACGCTGATAAAATAAAAATTGGAACTGAAGGCGCTTATCCACCATGGAACTCTAAAGATGCATCTGGAAATCTTATTGGTTTTGAAGTGGAACTAGCCCAAGAACTTTGTAAAATCATGAAACATGAATGTACAATAGTCGAGCAAGATTGGGATGGAATGATTCCTGCATTATTAATGAGAAAATTTGATGCGATCATGGCAGGTATGTCAATCACCGCTGAGAGACAAAAAACAATAACTTTTTCTCAAGGTTATGCAGATGAAGTTGCATCACTTGCAGTTATGAAACGTTCAACTCTTGAAGGAATGGATACTCCAGAAGGTGTGAACCTAACTTTAGGTGGTTCTTCAGTCAACAAAGCTCTTAAAACTTTAACAGCGGCACTTGCTGGAAAAACTGTTTGCACTCAAACAGGAACGATTCACCAAAATTTTTTAGAGTCAGGTGATGTTGGTAAAGTTAATGTTAGAACTTATAAAACTCAAGATGAAGTAAACTTAGACTTAACATCTGGAAGATGTGATGTTGCTTTAGCTGCAGCAGTTGCATTTACAGACTATGCTGACAAATCAGGTAAGCCAGTTGTATTAGTTGGACCAACTTTTTCAGGTGGTGCATTTGGTAATGGTGTTGGAGTTGGAATTAGACAAGGCGGAGATGATGCGATTGGTAAAAGAGACGCTAAAATTCTAAAAGATTTCAACAAAGCAATTGATAAAGCTAGAAAAAAAGGAATTATTAGCAAACTTGCTATTAAACACTTTGGTTTCGACGCTTCTATGTAATTAATTTCAGATTTGGCGACTATAATATATAGTCGCCAATCTATATGGAACTTCTCGCATTTGGTAAAACAGGTTGGGGTGATGAGTTATTTTACGCAACCTTAATGACTATTGCTGTATCAGTTACAGCAATGTTAGTTGGGTTTGTTTTTGCATTAATATTTACACCTTTAAAATTATCTAAATATAAATTATTAAATTTAATCGGAAACTTTTATACGACAGTTATTCGTGGTGTCCCTGAACTTTTAGTAATTTACCTTTTCTTTTTTGGAGGCAGTGGTGCAATTATGTATGTAGCCTCTATTTTTGGTTATTATGAGTATATTGAAATTAATGCATTTATTACTGGTTCATTAGCTATTGGTATCATTTCTGGTGCTTATACAACGGAAGTTTTTCGTGGAGCAATTCAATCAATTGATAAAGGTCAGTTTGAAGCTGCTAAAGTTTTAGGAGTAAGTAAATTTGTGCAGTTTTACAAAATAATATTGCCTCAAATGTTAAGACTAGCCATTCCAAATCTAAGTAATGTTTGGCAAATTACTCTAAAAGATACATCATTAATTTCAGTTACTGGTTTAGTAGAGATTATGAGACAATCGTATATCGCAGCAGGATCTACTAGAGACCCATTATTCTTTTACTCATTTGCTGCAGTTTTATATTTGTTACTAACTTACTTAAGTATGAAGCTAATCAATAGATTAGAAGTAAAATATAGTAGGGGGTATTAATGGATTTTGATTTAATGTTCATTAGTTTCCCTAAATTATTAGTAGCAACTCTGGTTACTTTAAAACTTTTATCTGTTTCTTTATTCTTTGGTTTATTTATTGGATTATTATTTGCAATTTTAAGATTAAACAAAAATATATTTATTAAAAAATTTGCCTATGGTTATTCTTATGTTTTTAGAGGAACACCATTATTAGTTCAAATTTTCATTATTTATTTTGGACTTGGACAAATTGAATATCTAAGATCAACATTTTTGTGGGTCATTTTTAAAGAACCATATTGGTGTGCGATAATAGCTTTTGCACTAAATACTGGCGCATATACCTCTGAAATTTTAAGATCAGCATTTCAGACAATAAAACCTGGTATTATTGAAGCTGGTAAAAGCTTAGGAATATCAAACAAAATAATATTTTATAAAATACAAATTCCGATTGCCATTAGACAATCATTACCCGCATATGGGAACGAGATAATATTGATGATGAAGGGAACTTCTTTAGCAAGTACGGTAACATTAATGGATTTAACTGGTGTCGCAAAGTATATTATTTCAACAACATTTAAACCAATAGAGGTGTTTATTGTTGCAGGTGGAATTTATTTATTTATGACTTTTATAATTCATAATGTTATTAAATACCTAGAGAAAAAATATAGTTTTCAACAGTAAAAATGTTTTTATCAGAGAAACAAATTAAAGATTACCAAAATGATGGTGTACTAATTATTAAAGATATTTTTAAAAACTGGATTGAACCATTAAGAAAGGGGTTTCAAAAAGTTTTAGACAATCCAAGCAAACATGGAAGAGAAAATGTAAATGAAAATAATGGTAGATTTTTTGAAGATTATTGTAATTGGGAAAGAATAGAAGAGTTTAAAGATTGTATTTTTAATTCATCTGGTGCTCAGATTTTTGCTGAAGCAACTAATTCTAAATCAGCTCAAATTTTTCATGAACATATATTTATTAAGGAGCCAGGCACTAATAAAGAAACTCCTTGGCATCAAGATATGCCTTATTATTGTGTTGATGGTAATGATACTGGAAGTTTTTGGATACCATTAGATGAAGTGAATAATAAAAATAATCTTAAATTAATATTAGGTTCCCATAAATGGCAAAAATTAATTAGGCCAACAAAATGGTCTAATGATCAGTCTTGGTATAAAGATGATACTTCTTTTATGGATTTGCCTTCATCAGAAGAATTTAACAAAAATATTTTAATTCCAGAATTAAGTTTAGGTGATGCTGTTTTATTTAATTTTAAAACCGTACATGGTTCGACTGGAAATCATACCTCTAAATCTCGACGAGCATTTTCAATGAGATTTATAGGTAATGATATTAAGTATATTGATAGAGGTGGGCCAACATCTCCACCATTTGATGGAATTAATTTAAAGTCTGGTGATTTAATGCGTGAGGATTGGTTCCCTGTAGTTTTTAGTAGTTAGTATACTCTTTTATTTCTTTAATT
>CACFMU010000035.1:0-5710 GCA_902567435.1 uncultured Pelagibacteraceae bacterium | reverse complement strand
ATGAAAAAAAACTTAATGATAGATTTTTAATTATTTATAAGAATAATTACTGGGATAATTCTGAGACTGTATCTGGGCCTGGTTCAACTTTGAAAACCACTCATAATTTAAGAAAAGAACTGAAAAAAGTTATAAAAAATTATAATATTAAAAGTATTTTTGATGCACCATGTGGTGATTGCAACTGGATAGAAAAAATTATTAAAAATTCACGTATAAAATATATTGGTGCTGATATTGTTAATGATATCATTATAAAAAATAAAAAAAAATTTAATAACAAAAAAATCTCTTTCAAAAGAATGGATATAACTAAAGAAAAAATTCCAAAAACAGATTTGTTTATTTGTAGGGATTTTTTATTTCATTTAAGTTATGAAGATATTTTTATTTTTTTAAAAAATTTAAAAAAATCGAATTCAAAATATCTTTTAATTTCGAGTCATTATAAAAATGAAAAAATAGAAAATATTAATAAAGACATTCATTCTGGAGATTTTAGAAAAATTGATATTTTTTCAACCACCATTTAATTTTAGTAAAAATTATTTAACAGTAATTGATGATTACTGTGATAACGCAAAAAAATATTTATATCTTTTTAAAAGAAAAGATTTTGTTAAATTTTTTGACTCAATGAATGGTTAGTTTTTTGATTTAAATACAAAAATATACCGATAGGAAAATAATAAAATATGTTGATATAATTATTAAAAAAACTTCCTGATGTTATGATGGGCCATAATGTAATAAGCATTGATCCCATTAAGCATATTTTCGAAAAATTATATATTTCTTTTTTTTTGAATAAAGCCAAATAAATATGTTTTGCTGATTTAAATGATAAAATAATAAATAAACTAAAGATCATTAAAAAACCAGACAATCCAGTTTCAGCTAATAATTGAATGTATGTATTGTGTGGATGAGTTGTACAGAGATAAGGCTTAAAACTATATTTTTTATCATTAGAGCAATGCTGCCTAAAATTTTTAGGACCTACGCCAATAATTTTGTTTGATTTAAAAAGATCCTCTGCAATTAAAAAATGGCCCTTATAAATTGGCGAAAAACTTGAGTCTGTACTTTGACTTATTCCCAACTGGATCATAGTAAAATTAAACATTCTTGTTTTAATCTCACTATTCAATACTGAGGCAGTAAAAATTAAAATCAATAATGACACAAAACATAAAAAAAAATATTTTGAAAATTTATTGATCATAAATATTAAATACATAAGAAATAATATTGACAAAAAAAATGAGGCCCTCTCACCACTTAAAAAAATTACTAAAAAAGTACTTAAGATAAAGAAAAAGAATATTAAAATTAAAGAGTTATTTTTAGAAAATTTAGTTAAAAAAAATAAAGCCATTAATATTGGCAATAACCTTACAAGGTAACTTCCATAAATCAACTCATCACCAAAAAAACTTGAAAGACGAACTCCATTCATAGGCATTCCTATTACATTATAACCATTTAAGTATTGAAAATAACCATCCAAAATTAAAATTAAGAAACTTAGAAATAAACTAAAAAATAAATGTTTAATTATTTTTTCATTAATTGATAACGCAAAATAAAAAGCAATAGCAAATATACCAAATCTTAAGTATAAAAATGATTTAATAGAGGAAACTAACTTAAATTCTGAAAATAGTGAGCTTAATAAGCATAATAAATAAAATATTAAAAAATACTTAAAAAAAATATTATCAAAAAATTTAAAATCTTTGAAATAAAAACAGTAGACGGTAAAAATAATGACACAGAGTGAAATAATTAAATCTGATAAAAATGGCCCTGAAATTAAAGCAATTGGAAGAAGTGAAATAAGGATAGTTAGCGATTGTTTTGTAAATAAAATTATTCGATTACTCATTAAATAAAAATATAGAATTACTTCAACTTATAAATTATAGTTGAATATATCAATATTTGAAATGGCATATAAAAAACTAACGTTGTGTTAGTCAAATAATGTAGAATTAATGGTAAAAAAGATATTATTAAATAAGTCACGACTGTTATTTTTAAATCAAATTTTTTATACAAAAGATGATGTAAATGATTTAGGTCTCTGTTAAATGGATTAGATTTATTATACAATCTTAAAAAAATTAATCTAACCATATCTAAACCTATAATAAAAAAGACTGATATCACTTCAAATACATCGATATAATCATGATAATTTCTATTAATTAGTATATAAATAAAATATGCTGATAAGAGACTTGCTCCTGTATTTCCTAAAAATACTTTATTTTTATAATTAAAATATAAGAGTGTTCCAAGACTAGAAAGTAGACTTATGTCCATAAATCCTAAATCACGTTTTAAAATAAAAATATTGACAATAATTAATGTGATAATAGAAAAAGTTATTAATAAACAATTAATACCATCAGACATATTTAAAGCTATATAGAGCAACAATATACATATAATTGTAATTGGAATTTTAAAGTAACCAAAATAAAATTCATTATTAGATATTTCAAAAAAAATTTTGTGAATTAAAAAGCTTTCATCAAAATATATTAAGATTAATGAAATTAAAATTACTGATAAGATTTTATAATTTGAATTTAAATCAAACTTATCATCAATAAAACCTAAAATAAAAAAAGCACTTAAGTAAAAAAAAAGATATAGATTAATATTTAAATTTACAAAAAAATTTAATAAAAAACACCCAAATAAGAGTATGTAAATTATAATACCACCTATAAATGGTATTGGAGAGGAGTGAATTTTACCTCTAGATGGATGGTCTAAGAAATTATATTTTTTAGATATTTCATAACTTCTTAAAGTAATCATTGAAACAATAATTGAGTTCATTACAAAAAAAATTAAAACTTTAATCATAGGCACTTAATATCAATACTTTAATAAATAATATAATGAAAGATATTTTTTAAATTCAAAAATTAATTTAAATTAAATTTCCTTTAACTCTTTAATGAATTTTTTAATAGCCTGATTTGCTTTTTTTTTGAATTTTTTAATCTTGTTAATTTCATTTTTTGAAAATTTATTCAATAAAATTGATTTTTTTTTTAGAGAATTAATATCAATCATACGATCTTGTAAACCTATCATATCCATCAAACCCTTTATTTTGTAAGTGTCACTTTCAAAAGTATAAAATGCTTTCATCTTTGCTAATGAAATAAAAATTGAGTGAAACCTGCCAGTTATAATAAATTTTGAATTATTTATTTTCTTTAAAAAACCTATGCACATAATATTTCTTGGTAATTAAATAAAATTTTGTAATAGTTTTTATTTCGTATATATTTATTAATTTATAAGTAAAATACCTAAAATATCTTAAATAATTATTATACAAGATTGGTATATATTCAAAATTATTATAATTTGAAAATTGTATTAATTTTTCATTATTAATTTTAACTGAACTATCATTTACAATAACGTTTTTACCAATTTTATTATTTTTAAATCTTAATAAAATTAATAAATCAGGAACAATCTTTGATTTAATTCTATTTTTTTTTAAATAATTGAATGAATAATATTCACGCACATAAAGCTTATCTACCATTTTTAATATTTTTAATTGATTTTTTTTTAATGATGAAATTGTACTATTAAATATTATGATAGGTATATTATATCTTTTTTTTACAAGTTTTATAAAATCGAAAATTTGATTAACTTTTTTTTTATCGGCATTTTTATTACCATGAATTGTTCCTTCACCATTAATCAAAATTAAATCGTAATCCATTTTTTTTGATAAAAAATTTAAATAATTTTCTTCATAAAAAATTCTATCTTTAATTATTAAATTATTTTTTTGAAAAAGATCATAAATACATTCCATTAACAACGTGCATCCATGATGACATACTAATGAAGTATCATTTACCAAAAGAACATTTTTTTTCATTTAGATAATTTTTTTTATGACATATCAGTAATTTTTAGAAGTAAATAATTGATTTTTTTTATCTGCATTTTTAAGTTTTTGGTATATCTTTAAATAGTCATTAACTTTGAAATTAAATATATTTGAAAAAATTAAACCAAAAAAACTTAAATGATAAAAAAAAAACAAGCTAAAATTTCTATTTCTTAAATAGATTAATCTTAAATAGTAAAACCTCATTAAAATATTTTCTTTTAAACTCTTTTTTAAACAATCTTTTGCTTCAGTCTTAAAATTTATAAATAATTTTAAATTATTATATTTGCTCCTCAATCTTATATTGAACTCAACATCTTCATAATTATGAATAATGAATTTTTCGTCAAAACTTAGTTGTTTAAATATTTTATTTTCAAAACAGGTCATACCTCCGGGTAATTGAAATACCTTTAAATGAGAAAATTTTTTTTTTAGTGTTCTATAATTTTTAAAATAGTATCTATTATCTTTAAATATATTAAAATTGAAGATATAGTAAAAAAAATCCTTAAAAGTATTATTTTCATAATTAGAAATTACACCACTTACTCCTTGGCCTCTTTTTCTAAAAATAAGCTTTACATTTTCAAAAAAATAATTTTTTTTAAGAATAAGATCATCATCTATGAAAAAAACATATTTGGTATTAATATATTTTAGAGACATGTTCTTTGATTTTGTTAAGCTTCTATGAATTAAATTTCTTATTATTAAATAGTTTTTAAAGTTTTTACTTTGAAATATATTAATAATTTTTTTATATGTTAAAAAATCATAATTTTGATCAATTATAATAATTTTTTTTGGTAATATTAAATTTGATAAAATACTTTTTAGACAACTCTCAATTAAATGATGTCTGTTATAAGTACAAATTACTACAGTAAATGATTTCATTTTTTAATTTTTTATAATTTTTTTCAGATCATTTATTTGATATTTTTCAAAATATTTATCTCTATAGTTTTTAAAATAATTTGATATTTTTTTATTTTTCTTTTGTTTTAATGATAATAATAAATTTGAATAATTTTTAATTATATATTTTTTGGGAAAATTGTTATCAAAAATATTGTGTACATTCTTAGCATAAAAAAATAAAGGTATTACTCCATAATATAGACCACTGATAGCAATGGCACTATCCAAATATAGTAAGTGTCGAGATTTTTTTAAATCTATAGCCAAACTACTATTAGAAATTTTTATATTTTTAATTCTATTAATGTCTTCTTTAATTTTTGTTAATAAAGTTAAATCATTTGTTAAAATAGGATGTGGTCTTAAAACTATCTGAAAATTCTGGTACTTATCAGCAAAATTTTTGATAAAATCAAACATTTCAAAAAAATACTTTTTATTTGAATCTAGAGCTACTAATAAATCAATAGTTTTATTTTTGATTTTGACATTCTTCATAAATTTTGAGGAGCCCAACTTTATTAATTTTGAAAAATTCATTTTTTTTTTTATGATATTTTGGGGTATAGAACCACTGGTAGCAATATAATCTGGGTTGTAATCTTTTTTGAGTTTACTAAAAAATCCAAAATGGTCTTTTTTCAAAGTTGAAAATTGAAGAGCGATTGATTTTATTTTCTTGTCATAGTTTTTACATTTATAAATTAATAATCTCTCCCAAGCATGACCTTCATATGTAAACAAAATAGCTTTTGGTCTATAAATTCTTAACAATTTATCTATTTGATAAATTAATCTTAAATTTGGTATGATTGATAGTAAATCTCTTAAAATAAGATTTTT
>CACFMU010000034.1:0-7130 GCA_902567435.1 uncultured Pelagibacteraceae bacterium | reverse complement strand
ATCGGTCATGGAACAAATTTAGTAACTGGCGACTATTCTGTAGGTGCTACAGGTTTCTTAATTGAAAATGGAGAATTTAAACATCCTGTAAATGAGATAACAATAGCTGGAAATTTTAAAGACATGTTTAAAAACATAACATTAGCGAATGATTTAGAGTTTAAATATTCAGTTAACTCACCTACTATAATGATTGAAGGCATGACTGTTGCTGGAAAATGAGTAATTTTTGTGTAATTGGCTCAGGGATTTCAGGAGCAACAATTGCAAATCTTTTAAGCAAAAAAAATTCGGTTGATCTTTTTGATAAAGCTAGAGGTCCTGGTGGTAGAGCATCTTTTAAAAGGCTTGATGAAACAAAAGGATTTGATCACGGGACTCAATATATCTCACCTAAAACTTTAGCATTTAAAAGATTCTTAGAAAAATTAATAAAAAAGAAGGTTTTAAAAAACTGGAGGGGCAAACATTTATTTCTAAATAAAAGTAAAAAAGAGATTAAAAATCATAAAAAAATAATTGGTCGCGAAGGTAATAATGATATTAGCAAATATCTTTTAAAAAATATAAAATGCAATTATTTCCATGAGCTTAAAAAAATCGATTATAAACAAAAAAAATGGTTTTTAACTTTTTCTAATGGAGAGAAAAAAATTTACAATAAGCTTATTTTAACTTGTCCATTTGAACAATTAAATAAATTATCTAAAAAATTTATAAAAAATCCATTTATCAAATCAAGAGTTAAAATGGATGCAAATATTACTGTGATGATTGTAATCAAAAAAACAAAAAGTAATATCAGTAGTTACTTCTTTGATGATCAAATTTTAGGTTGGGCTGCTAAAGAAAATAGTAAAAAAAGATTTAAAAGTAATTATGATTTATGGACATTGCAAAGTACATACAATTGGGCAAACAAAAAAATTAATAAAAATAAGGAAAACAAAAATCTAAATTCACAACTTTTAATTAATCATTTCTTTAAACTTACA
Source organism: uncultured Pelagibacteraceae bacterium (assembly GCA_902567435.1). Classification (GTDB taxonomy): domain Bacteria; phylum Pseudomonadota; class Alphaproteobacteria; order Pelagibacterales; family Pelagibacteraceae; genus Pelagibacter. The sequence goes on along the minus strand of CACFMU010000034.1, from coordinate 6,135 downwards.
GGTATAAAAAAAACAAAAATATTACATTCGCTTAATCATGGATGGAAATATTCTTCAAATTCAAATCCGTTAAAAATGAAGAGTTTTTGGGATCCTTCAATAAATTTAGGTGTTTGTGCAGACTGGTTTGTAGGACCTAGATTTGAGGCAGGTTGGTTAAGTGCTAATGATCTTTATAAAAAAATAATTAAATAATTCTACTCAAAATTTTTAACTCTATATTCCCAATTACCCATTCTAGAATATGTAACCTTCATAATTAAAGCATGTTTTTTATCAAACCAGATATCAAAGTTTAATCTTTTATTTTTTGGAATAGACATATCTTTGGATGTTAATTTGAAATGCTCAACATCATAAGATTTTCCGTAAAGATCTAGTTTTTCTTTACCAATAAATGTGACCACTTGTTCTTTAATACTTCCAGATATTGGGCTTATTTGACTACTAGATTGAAGTATTTTATGGTTCCACCAATTTCCAACTATATTATCTGTTGATGCTTTCCCTGAGTATGATGATCCCTTTATTTCAAATTCATTAGTATCTTTATTTAATTTGAGATTTACAAATTTTTCTTTCTTATTTTGAAGGGTTTTTGAGTTAAATGAAATTAGTTTATCTTTCAAATATTTTTCCTCTCCATAACCTTCTATTTCAAACAAAGTTGCACCTAATAATTTTACAGTAAACTTTATTTGATTTGTAACTGTCGTTTCATTTTTATTTTTTTTAAAAAAATAATAATTATATCCAATAAATTCCCCATCTTTTAAAATTTCCATTTCAATCTTATTATACTTATTGTAGTGAGCCATATGAGCTGTACTACTGAAAGAGTATAAAAAGAAAAATATTAATAATAAAAATTTTTTCATTAAAAATTAGTTTAATAGACTTTGATAATAAAAGAAGTATTTTATTAAAATGTTTTTACAAATTAAAAATATACCAAAGGTTTCATGGAGTTCTGAAAAACCACTAAATTTAAAACCAAAAATTTCAACATTCTTTTTTCTCTGTTTTGGTTTGACCTTATTTGGTTTGGGTGAAGGTTTATTAATTGTTTCAGCATCTGGAGCATCACCTTGGAGTGTATTTGCTCAAGGTTTATACTTAAACATAGGTTTCTCCATCGGCATCATGACTATTTTAATAAGTATTATGGTTTTGTTACTTTGGTTTCCCTTAAAACAAAAACCTGGAATTGGTACTATTTTAAATGCTTTAATAATAGGATTAATGATTGATGTTTGCATTAGATATGTTCCAACACCAGAAAATTTTATTTCACAAATATTACTTGGAGCTTTTGCAGTGCTAACTGTAGGTATAGGAGGTGGAATTTATCTAGTTGCTAATTTAGGAGCAGGACCAAGAGATGGTTTAATGATAGGTCTTCAAAAAAAAACTAATTTTCCAATTGCCTCAGTAAGAGCAGCTCTTGAAATAACGGTTATGTCAATTGGTTGGTACTTAGGAGGCACAGTTGGAGTTGGAACTTTATTATTTGCTTTTGGAATAGGCCCCTGTGTTGCTTTAGGATTATATTTAGTGAATAAAATTTATAATTAGGCTGCAGCGCCAGTTTTTTCACTTTTTTTTCTTTCGTGAGGATCTAAAATCGCTTTTCTTAATCGACATGAATCTGGTGTTATCTCTAAAGCTTCATCAATATTTAGCATACTCAATTGTTCTGCTATAGACATTTTTCTAACTGGGGTTAACACAACATTTTCATCTGTTCCTTGTGTTCTCATGTTGGTCAGTTTTTTACCTTTCATAACATTGATGATCATATCACCAGGTTTCGGAGATAGACCAACTATCATACCAGGATACACAGGATCATTGTGAGTTACGAACATCTCTCCTCTAGCCTGTAAATTAAAAATAGCAAAAGCAACTGCTTTACCTTTTTCCATTGATATTAAAGCACCGTTTCTTCTTCCTTCCATATCTCCTTCAAAAGGACCATAATTATGGAATATTCTATTAATTACACCATTCCCCTTTGTAAGAGTAAGAAATCTACTCGTATATCCCATTAACCCTCTAGTTGGAGCATGGAATATTAATCTTTTCTTATTTTTACCAGTATCTTTTAGATCTATAAGTTTACCTTTTCTTCTATTCATAGAATCTATTACTTTTGAAGAATGTTCCTCGTCTAAATCCATTGTTATCTCTTCAATTGGTTCAAGTTTATTTCCATTTTCGTCAGTTTTATATAATACTTTAGGAGGACTTACGGTCATTTCAAATCCTTCTCTTCTCATTTGAGTGAGTAAGATTTCCAACATAAGTTCACCACGTCCACTAACAACAAAAGAGTCATTACCATTATTTTCTGAGAAAGAAATACCAACATTGTTTTGAGCTTCCTGTAGCAATCTATCTCTTATTTGAGTACTAGTTAATTTCTTACCTTCAGTTCCTGCAAGAGGAGAAGTGTTTACTGTTATAGTAATTGACATTGTTGGTGGATCTATAGGTGTTGCAGGTATTGGATCAATTACTTCAGGATCACAAATAGTATCAGCCACATTTGCTTTTTCCAATCCAGCTACAACCACAATATCTCCTGCCTCACCAACTTCAATTGGAACTTTTTTTGTTCCCTCATACCTAAAAATTTTAGTTAATTTTCCTTCATCAACTTTCTCACCATTCAGATTAATTGCCTTAATTGATTGATTTGCTTTTGCAGTTCCCTGTGTAATCCTACCAACTAAGCTTCTTCCTAAAAAACTATCTGCATAAAGGAGTGTTGAAAGCATCGCAAATGGTTTAGTCTTATCAAGCTGAGCTGGATTAACATGTTTTACAATTAAATCTAAAAGAGGATTTAAATTTGCTCTTGGACCATTGACCTCGGTATCAGCCCATCCTGATCTACCACTTGCATATAATACTGGAAAATCTAATTGTTCTTCATTTGCATCTAAACTCACAAATAAATCAAAAGTTTCATCTAAAACTTCATTAGCTCTTTGATCTGCTTTATCTAATTTGTTTATTACTACAATTGGTTTTAAACCTTGTTTTAACGCTTTAGATAGTACAAATTTTGTCTGAGGCATTACACCTTCAGCTGAGTCTATAAGCAATAAAGCACCATCAGCCATACTTAATACCCTTTCAACTTCAGCAGCAAAATCTCTATGTCCAGGCGTATCAATTATATTAATCCTAGAATCTTTCCAATTTATAGAAGCGGGTTTTGCTAAAATTGTGATTCCTCTCTCTTTTTCAAGCTCACCTGAGTCCATTAATCTTTCATCAACAACTTCGTTTTCTCTAAACGATCCACTTTGTTTCATTAAATTATCAATCAGAGTTGTTTTGCCATGGTCAACATGGGCAATGATGGTGATGTTTCTGATATTGTTGTTCATAAATCCTGGCTCTTATACATTAATTCTTTGATTTGAAAACTTAAAAAAAGTCAGTATTTAAAGGATAAATTGGCTCTAATTAAAAATTCATTGCTTGTGATTGTTATAAAAACATATAGATATCCCATTAAAATTAGACGTAATAAAAAATCAATATCCTGACCCGTTAATCATTAAATGGAAAATTTTAAATTATTAAAAATTGAAGATTCGTTAAAAAATTCATTAAATAAAATGAACTTCACGAAGCCTACACCTATTCAAGGTATGGCGATACCACCCGCGTTGGAGGGAAGAGATATACTTGGAACAGCACAAACAGGCACAGGAAAAACATTAGCCTTCAGCATTCCATTAATTAATAAATTAATTTTAGATAAAAATGCATTTGCATTAGTAATGTGTCCAACAAGAGAGTTGGCTACTCAAGTGATGGAGGCAATTAAAAGTATTATTAGTGATAAGATAAATATTAAAACAGCCTTACTTATCGGTGGTGAGTCTATGCAAAAACAACTTAGACAGTTAGGAAATAGATCAAGAATAATAGTTGGCACTCCTGGAAGAATTAATGACCATTTAAAAAGAAAAAGCCTTAATTTATCAGCAACAAAATATTTAGTTTTAGATGAGACAGACAGAATGTTGGATATGGGCTTTACCCCACAAATTGAAATGGTTTTAAAATTTGTACCTAATGATCATCAAACTTTACTATTTTCTGCAACTTTACCTCAAAATATTTTAAGAATTTCTGAGAGATATTTAAATAAACCTGAAAGAATTTCTACTGGAGCAACTTCAGTTCCAATTGCTAAAATTAAACAAGAAACACTCCAAGTCTTTAAAGAGAATAAATACGATGAATTAATAGATCAATTTTTAGCAAGAAAAGGATCAATTTTAGTTTTTGTCAAAACCAAGAGAAGTGCGGATAAAATGGTAAAACGTCTAAAGGAAGAAGGCCATTCTGCAGATGGAATACATGGTGATTTACGTCAAAGTAAAAGAGATCGTGTTATAAATTCTTTTAGAAAAGGTTTAAAAAGAATCTTAATTGCAACAGATGTAGCTGCCAGAGGTCTTGATATTCCTTTAATTCAACATGTAATTAATTATGATCTTCCACAAGTTCCAGAAGATTATGTTCATAGAATTGGAAGGACGGCTAGAGCTGGATCTGATGGATCTGCCTTAACTTTTTTGACACCTGATGATAGATCGATGTGGAACTCAATAAATAAATTTATTGATCCAAGTTTTAAGTCAGTCCCTAGTAATTTAAGAAGAAATTCTAAAATCAAAAGAAGAGGTAAGAGACTGAATAATAAAAAAAGAAAATTAAGAGAAGGAAAAAAATTTAATTTCAAAGAGAAAAAAAGTCTCTTAGTAAAAGGAGAGCGCGATAAATCAAGAAGAGACAATGAAAATAAAGAATTTGAATTTAAAAAAAGGTCAAATTTTAAAGATAAAAGAAAATCTTTTGGAAAAGGAAAATCTGAAAAACGATTTAGAGAAATAGAAAAAAAGGATTATAGTTTAAAGGGTAAGAAAAAATTTTTTAAAAAAAAAACAAAACCGACTGGTTATACAAATAACCCAAAGTATCTAGGAAAAAAACACCCAAATAATCTATCATTAGAGGGAGAAATAAAACAATTTAACTTTAAAGGTAAGAAAAAGTTTAAAATCAGAAACAGTAGACCAAAAAAGTTTAAATTTAAAAAACACAATAAAAAAAGAGGATAATTTTAAGATTTTTTAGCTTTTTCTTTTTTTATTTTTCTTTTCTCTTTAAGGTTCAATTTTGGTTTTTTACTAACGCTTGAGTCTTTAAATGATTTTCCGCTATATCTTTTTGACATCTGATTATTTTATCATTTTTCAAAAAATAATTCCAAATTTTTTAAAAAATTTTATTTAGTAAATATATTCCATAAAAAGCAAAAGACACCCCTGTTAATCGTAACAAAATTAAAGTCATATTATTTTTAATTGATAAGTGTCCAATTAAGACCCCTAATAAGTGAAGAGTGGTTGTACCAATGATGAAACCCAAAACAAATAAAATAGGGTTTGCCGCTGCTGGCACCTCTAATCCATGAGCAATCCCATGAAACAAACCAAAAGTTGCTACAAAAATCATTATTAGTTTTGTAGGTATTTTATTTTGAATACTAATCCCAATTCCTAAAAGTATTACTGAAAACACAATTCCGATTTCTACAAAATAAAATTCTTGAATAATTAATAAAAAACCAAACAAGCCACCAATTGTCATTAAGATTACAAAAATAGAAGGTACAGTCCAAATGGCTTTACCACCGGTCTGAGCGGATATTATCCCAACACTTATCATAGCCAGGAGGTGATCTAATCCTAAAACAGGATGAGAGAGACCATCATAAAATCCAATTTTTCCAATTATATCATGAGCAAGTGTGGGTAGAGGGAAAATTAAAAATGATATTAAAAAAATAATTAACTTTTTATTCACAAATTTTTTTAAGATATTTTGAGAAGATTATACATAAAAAAAAAGGGCATTAAAAACTGCCCTTTTTGAATTTTTGTTTGAGTAGAAATGATTACATATACACCAGATGCATAAATAATTACTGATTTATCTATCTTTTCATAAAACTGTTCATCACAATTCATAACTTTTGTCAATTAATTCAAAAGGAACTCAAAAGAGGAAATTAAACATCTAATATTCAAAATAGAAATTTAATGA
>CACFMU010000033.1:0-7162 GCA_902567435.1 uncultured Pelagibacteraceae bacterium | reverse complement strand
CTAGAGCAGATGGTGATGCAAGAGGTGGAGCAGCTGTAAGTATGAAATATGTTTCAAATGTTCCAATAAAATTTTTAGGTATTGGAGAGAAAATAGATAATCTTGAAGTGTTTCACCCAGATAGAATAGCAAATAGAATTCTTGGAATGGGAGATATAGTGTCGCTTGTTGAAAAAGCTGCTCAAGATCTAGGTGAAGAAAACATAAAAAAAGCAGAGGAGAATTTAAAAAAAGGTCAATTTTCTATGCAAGATTATTTAACACAGCTTAGACAAATGAAAAAAATGGGTGGTATCGAGGGTATAATGTCTTTTATGCCAGGAGTTTCTAAGATGAAATCTCAAATGGACTCAGCAGGAATTGATGAAAGTATTATTACAAAAAATGAAGCTATAATTTTATCAATGACTAAAAAAGAGAGAGAGAACCCAAAAATTATAGGAGGTTCTAGAAAAAAAAGAATTGCTAATGGCTCTGGCACAGATCCAGCCACTATCAATAAATTGCTTAAGCAATTTAAAATGATGTCTGAAATGATGAAAAAGATGTCAAAAGGAAATCTGAAAGGTATGTCCGATAAGGGAATACCGCCAGAGCTATTTAACCAATTAAAATAATATAAAGGAGAACAAATGTTAAAATTAAGATTATCAAGAGGGGGAACAAAAAAACGTCCTGTTTACAAAGTAGTTGTAGCAGACAGTCGGTTTGCAAGAGACGGAAGATTCATAGAGAAAGTAGGCTTCTTTAACCCACTTTTGCCTAAAGATAAAAAAGAAAGAGTAGGTCTTGAGGCTGAAAGAATAAAGTATTGGTTAGGTCAAGGTGCTCAACCAACTACAAGAGTTGCAAGAATTCTAGGTGAAAATGAATTAATGCCTATGCCTGCTAATGGTAACAATCCAAAAAAAGCAGTTCCAAAAAAGGAAAGAAAAAAAGAAGGTGAAGAAGCACCAGCAGCTGCTCCAAAAACAGAAGCTTCAGCAGCAGAAGCTCCTAAAGAAGAAGCTCCAGCAGCAGAAGCAGCACCAGCAGCAGAAGCTCCTAAAGAAGAAGCTCCAGCAGCAGAAGCTCCTAAAGAGGAACAAAAATAATTTAAACTTTATTTATGTGGCAAGCTCAAGTATTTACACTCTACCCAGAAGTTTTTCCTGGACCTTTATCAAAAGGACTTTATGGAAAAGCTTTATCTAAAAAATTGTGGAACTTGAATATTGTAAACATTAGAGACGCAGCTGAGGATAAACATAAAACGGTTGATGATACTCCTTACGGCGGTGGTTCTGGTATGCTTTTAAAACCTGATGTCTTAGCAAAATCACTAGATCAAAATGAAATTAAAGGTGGAAGAATAATTTATTTATCACCAAGAGGTAAAAAGTTTGATCAAAATTATGCTCGAGAATTGTCTGATGAAAAATCAATATCTCTAATTTGTGGGCATTTTGAGGGAGTTGATGAAAGAGTGCTTGCTACTAGAAATATTGAAGAGATAAGTATTGGAGATTATGTTTTGTCAGGCGGTGAAACAGCTGCATTTGTTGTAATAGATAGTGTACTTAGACTTTTGCCTGGCATTTTGGGTAATGAAAATTCTAAGGTTGATGAAAGTTTTGAAAACGGGTTATTAGAGTATCCACAGTACACAAAACCTCAAATTTGGGAGGAAAAAGCTGTGCCAGAGGTCCTATTATCAGGTGATCACAGCAAAATTAAAGACTGGCGTTTATCTCAATCTGAGGCTATAACACGCGTCCGAAGACCAGATTTATGGGAAAAATATAAGAAGAATTAATTTGATAAATATAGCTATGAAAACAATTGAAGAAATAAATCAGCACAATGTTAAGAAAATACTTTCTGAGAAAAAAATTCCAGATTTTTATCCAGGGGATGTTGTAAAAGTTGGAGTTAGAATAACAGAGGGTAAAAAAGAAAGAATTCAATATTTTGAAGGTGTTTGTATTGCTAAAAAAAGTAGAGATTTAAACTCTTCTTTTACGGTCAGAAAAATTTCTTTTGGGGAAGGTGTTGAGAGAACTTTTCCTTTATATGGAACATTAATAGATTCAATTAAAGTTATTAGATCAGGTAAAGTTAGAAGAGCTAAATTATATTACTTAAGGGATAGAACAGGTAAATCAGCAAGAATTGCAGAAAAGATTAGAAAAAAAATCGGGATTGATGTTGACGTAAAACCAGAAACTGTCACAGAGGAGAATGTAGCTCCAGCAGTAGAAGCAGCACCAACAGCAGAAGCTCCTAAAGAGGAAGCTCCAGCAGCAGAAGCAGCACCAACAGCAGAAGCTCCTAAAGAGGAAGCTCCAGCAGCAGAAGCTACTAAAGAAGAACAACAATCAGAAAGCACTTCAGAAAAAAAATAATTTTTTTTCAATGTCCACTACTCTTTACGATAAAATTTGGAATGATCACTTAGTAGATCAACAAGATGATGGAACAGCATTACTTTTTGTTGATAGGCATTTAGTGCATGAAGTAACTAGTCCACAAGCTTTTGAAGGTTTAAGAAATACAAACAGAAAAGTTAGAAGACCTAATTTAACTTTAGCTGTAGCTGATCACAATGTACCTACAACAGATAGAACAAAAGGAATAGCTGATGAAGAGTCAAAGATACAAGTAGATACTTTAGAGGCTAACTGTAAAGAATTTGGTATTCAACTTTTTGGAATGGATGATAAAAGGCAAGGGATAGTACATATCATAGGACCTGAGCAAGGTTTCACACAACCAGGAACAGTGATTGTTTGTGGAGACAGTCATACAGCAACTCATGGTGCTTTTGGTTCTTTAGCATTTGGTATTGGTACATCTGAGGTAGAACATGTTTTAGCAACACAAACATTAGTTCAAAAAAAAGCAAAAAATTTTAGAATAAATGTAAATGGTCAATTGCCTCTTGGAGTTACATCTAAAGACGTAATTCTTCAAATTATTGGCAAAATAGGAACAGCCGGAGGAACAGGTTCTGTAATCGAATATTCAGGTGATTTAATAAGGTCTTTGAGTGTTGAACAAAGAATGACAATTTGCAATATGACAATTGAAGGTGGTGCAAGGGCAGGGTTAATAGCACCTGACGAAAAGATATTTGATTATTTAAAAGGAAAACCAATGTCACCAAAAGGAGATAATTGGGAAAAGGCTCTTGACTATTGGAATACTCTTAAAACTGACACTGATGCAAGCTTTGATCAAGAAATAAACTTAAACGCCAATGAAATTTTACCAATGATTACTTGGGGAACTTCTCCTCAAGATGTGATTACAATCGATGGTAAGGTTCCTAATCCACAGAGCGAAAACGACGAAGATAAAAAAAATTCTATCGAGAGAGCTTTAAAATACATGGGTTTAAAACCTGATATGGCAGCTAAAGATATTAAAATTGATAAAGTATTTATAGGAAGTTGTACAAATGGAAGAATAGAAGACCTAAGAGAAGCTGCTAAAATTTTAAAAGATAAAAAAATATCATCACATGTAAATGCAATGGTTGTTCCAGGTTCTGGATTAGTTAAAGAACAAGCAGAACAAGAAGGTTTAGATAAAATATTTTTAGCCTCTGGATTTGAGTGGAGAGAGCCAGGATGCTCAATGTGTTTAGCAATGAACGCCGACAAATTGAAACCTGAGGAAAGATGTGCTTCTACTTCAAATAGAAATTTTGAAGGTAGACAAGGTAGAGGCGGAAGAACTCATCTAGTAAGTCCTGGAATGGCGGCTGCCGCAGCAATTTCCGGAAGCTTAGACGATGTTAGAAAGTATCAAAATTAAATGAAAAAATTTAATTCATTAAAAGGCATACCTGCGTATTTACCAATAGTAAATATCGATACAGATATGATTATTCCAAAACAATTTTTAAAAACTATCAAAAGAACGGGGCTTGGAAAAAATTTATTTTTTGAAATGAGATATGACAACCAAGGTAAAGAAATTACTGATTTTGTATTAAACCAAAGTCCATACAATGATTCAAAAATCTTAATTACTGGTAAAAATTTTGGATGTGGTTCTTCAAGAGAACATGCGCCATGGGCATTATTAGATTTTGGAATAACTTGTGTTATTAGTTCTAGCTACGCAGACATTTTTTTTAGCAATTGTTTTAAAAATGGAATTTTACCTATTATTTTAGAGGAAGAAAAAATTAAAGAATTGTCAGAATACGCAAATAGAAAAGAAGAAATTTCTGTTGATTTAAATGAAGAAAAAATAGTTTATGGAAATAATGAAATTAAATTTCAGGTAGATCCATTTAAAAAAAAATGCTTATTAGAAGGTCTTGATGATATTGCTCTTTCTTTAAAGAAATCAGATAAAATTGAAAATTTTGAATCAAACTTAAAAAATAAGAAACCATGGATTTTTAATGATTAAAGTAAGAAAAAGAAAAATACTTTTATTGCCAGGTGACGGAATAGGTCCTGAGGTTATTAATGAAGTTAAAAAAATCATTAATTGGTTTAATGATAAAAAATCTTTAGATTTTGAAATAGATGAGGCTCTTGTCGGCGGTTGTTCGTATGATAAACATGGAACGCCGATTACTGATGAGGTTTTTTATAAAGCTCTTGAAAGTGAAGTGGTAATGCTAGGAGCTGTTGGAGGCCCCAAATGGGATGATATTGAATTTTCAAAAAAACCTGAAAGAGCACTATTAAAGCTTAGAAAAGAATTAAAATTATTCGCAAATTTAAGACCAGCAATATGTTTTGAACAATTAGTTGATGCATCAACTCTCAAACCTGAAATTGTATCAGGCTTAGATATAATGATAGTTAGAGAGCTGACAGGTGGAATTTATTTTGGTGAACCAAGGGGAATTAAACCAATAGACAATGGTGAAAGAAAAGGAATAAACACACATACATATACGACTAGTGAGATTACTAGAGTAGCTAGAATTGCTTTTGATTTAGCAAAAAAAAGATCTAATAAAGTAACCTCATGTGAAAAATCAAATGTAATGGAAGCAGGTCAACTTTGGAAAGAAGAAGTCCAAGAACTTCACGATAAAGAATATAAAGATGTAGAGCTAAGTCATATGCTTGCAGATAATTGCGCAATGCAGCTTTTAAGAAATCCAAAACAATTTGATGTTATTGTAACTGATAATTTGTTTGGTGACATGCTTTCAGATCAAGCTTCAATGCTAACGGGATCTTTAGGGCTGTTACCTTCTGCATCTTTAGGTGCAAAAAATAAGGACGGAGAAATGAGAGCGATGTATGAGCCTATTCATGGTTCAGCACCAGATATTGCCGGTAAAGGAATTGCTAATCCAATTGCATCAATATTAAGTTTTGCAATGGCACTAAGATACTCATTAGACCTTGATAACGAAGCTGATAGTCTGGAAAAAGCCGTTCAAGCAGTACTTAATGAAGGTCTAAGAACTAAAGATATTTTGTCAGAAGGAATGAAAGAGACATCTACATCAGCGATGGGTGATGCGATAATTTCAAAATTGCAATAATTCTAGAATTATTCTAAGGTCCCGGAATGCCAAATTATACTGCTCCAGTAGAAGACATGTTATTTCTCTATGAAAAATTAAGAGATAACAAGAACTATAATGAACTGGAAAAATACAACGAAGTTAGTCTAGATTTAGTTAAAGATATTTTAGAGGAAGCAGCTAAAATAAATCAAAATCTTATATTACCATTAGCAGTAGCTGGAGATGAAAATCCAGCTAAATTAGAAAATGGAGTTGTTAGAACTCCTCCAGGATACAAAGAGGCATATAACAAATATATTGAAGATGGATGGGTATCTTTATCATGTGATCCTAAATATGGTGGACAAGGCATGCCTAAAACAGTTAGCGCATTTTTTGATGAAATGTTGTCTGCAACTTCTCTTTCTTTTAAACTTTATAGTGAACTAACTATAGGTGCTTACAATTGTATTTTAAGACATGCAGCCGAAGACATGAAAGATAAATATCTTCCAAAAATGGTTGAGGGTAAATGGAGCGGAACAATGTGTTTAACGGAACCAGTCTGTGGGACAGATTTAGGAATGTTAAAAACAAAAGCAGTAGAACAATCTGATGGTACTTATAAGATTAGTGGACAAAAAATATTTATTACTTCAGGTGATCAAGATCTTACCGAAAATATTATTCATTTAGTTATTGCTAGAGCTTCGGACTCACCCCCTGGAACTAAGGGGATTAGTTTGTTTCTTGTTCCTAAATTTATAGTAAATGAAGATGGCACTATTGGACCTAGAAATGGGGTAAGCACTGGATCTGTGGAGCACAAAATGGGAATTAAAGGTTCTGCAACGTGCGTTTTAAATTTTGATGAAGCTGTGGGCTATATGATTGGGCCTAAAAATAAGGGTCTAAGCCAAATGTTTACTATGATGAACTTAGAAAGAATAATAGTTGGAGTTCAAGGATTAGGAATTTCAGAAATAGCATATCAAAACTCACTTAGTTATGCCAAAGAAAGAAAACAGGGAAAAACAAATAATTCAAAATCAACTAATGGTGCAGACTTTATTATTGAGCATGCAGATATAAGAAGGTCTCTGTTAAATATGAAATCTATCATTGAAGGTGAAAGAGCTTTATGTTTTTGGCTCTCTCAGCAAACAGAAGTCAGCCTTAATCATCCAGATGAAAAAATTAAACAAGAAGCTTCTGATTATGTTTCGTTAATGACACCAGTAGTGAAATCTTTATTTACTGACCTAGCGACTGAAATTACAAGTGATGCGATGCAAATTCATGGTGGATATGGTTTTACAAAAGATCAAGGTATTGAACAACTATATCGTGATAATAGAATTACACCAATTTATGAGGGAACAAATTCAGTTCAAGCAGCGGATTTAGTATTTAGAAAACTATCAAATAAAAACGGAAATATAATCGGCAATTTTTTAAATATGATTAAGACAGAGTGCGAAAGTAAAAATGAAAAAGTCAAAATCTTTACAAAAGAATTAAACTATTATTTAGATATATTATCAAAATTTACTGATTGGATTAATGATAAAAGTAAAGAAGAAAAAGATGATGTTAGTGCAGCAGCAAATGATTATCTAAAAACGCTCGGTTTTGTCTCATTAGCTTATTCTTGGATTAAGATCTTAGAAGTTAGTTTTAATGATTATGATACAA
>CACFMU010000032.1:0-5000 GCA_902567435.1 uncultured Pelagibacteraceae bacterium | reverse complement strand
TTATTTACAATTTTTATAACTAAGTGTTTTTGGTGGAGGATAGCGGGATCGAACCGCTGACCTCCTGAATGCAAATCAGGCGCTCTCCCAGCTGAGCTAATCCCCCATGATCTTATATTGGTGGGCCGAGAAAGACTCGAACTTTCGACCCCACCCTTATCAAGGGTGTGCTCTAACCAACTGAGCTACCGGCCCCCATGCAAGAGAAACACTACTTTAAGAAGAGAAATGAGGACGGTCAACATTACCGATGTATATTATTTAGAATAAAATTTTACTTTCATTCATCCTTAGAAAGGAGGTAATCCAGCCGCAGGTTCCCCTACGGCTACCTTGTTACGACTTCACCCCAGTCGCTGACTATACCGTGGTCAAGGGTTTGAAACCTTGCCTTAAGGTAGAACCAACTCCCATGGTGTGACGGGCGGTGTGTACAAGACCCGGGAACGCATTCACCGTGGCACGCTGATCCACGATTACTAGTAATTCCAGCTTCATGCACTCGAGTTGCAGAGTGCAATCCGAACTGAGGTATCTTTTAGGGATTTGCTTAACTTCGCAGTCTTGCTTCCTGTTGTAGATACCATTGTAGCACGTGTGTAGCCCAACACGTAAGGGCCATGAGGACTTGACGTCATCCCCACCTTCCTCCAGCTTATCACTGGCAGTTCTTTCAGAGTGCCCAACTTAATGATGGCAACTAAAAGTGAGGGTTGCGCTCGTTGCGGGACTTAACCCAACATCTCACGACACGAGCTGACGACAGCCATGCAGCACCTGTGTTTCGTCCGGCCGAACCGAAAACTCTAATCTCTCAGAGTCGCGACGAACATGTCAAGTGTTGGTAAGGTTCTGCGCGTATCTTCGAATTAAACCACATGCTCCACTACTTGTGCGGGTCCCCGTCAATTCATTTGAGTTTTAACCTTGCGGTCGTACTCCCCAGGCGGTGTGTTTATCGGTTTCCCTGCGACACTGAAAATAAATTTCCAACGTCTAACACACATCGTTTACGGCATGGACTACGAGGGTATCTAATCCTCTTCGCTACCCATGCTTTCGTTCCTCAGTGTCAGTAATGATCCAGAAAGCTGCCTTCGCAATTGGTATTCTTTCTAATATCTACGAATTTCACCTCTACACTAGAAATTCTGCTTTCCTCTATCATACTCTAGCTGAAAAGTTTTAATGGCAGTTCCAGAGTTAAGCTCTGGGATTTCACCACTAACTTTTTCAACCACCTACGAACTCTTTAAGCCCAGTAATTCCGAACTACGCTAGGTCCCTTCGTATTACCGCGGCTGCTGGCACGAAGTTAGCCGGACCTTCTTATTCGGGTACAGTCATTTTCTTCCCCGACGAAAGAGCTTTACAACCCAAAGGCCTTCTTCACTCACGCGGCATCGCTGCATCAGAGTTTCCTCCATTGTGCAAGATTCCCCACTGCTGCCTCCCGTAGGAGTTTGGGCCGTGTCTCAGTCCCAATGTGGCTGATCATCCTCTCAAATCAGCTATTGATCACAGTCTTGGTAGGCCATTACCCCACCAACAAACTAATCAAGTGCAGGCTCATCCAATGGTGCATAAAGCTTTCTCCGTAAAGACTTATCCGGTATTAGCACAAGTTTCCTCGTGTTATTCCAGGCCAAAGGGCAGATACCTACATGTTACTCACCCGTCTGCCACTAAGTATTGCTACTTCGTTCGACTTGCATGTGTTAGGCGTGCCGCCAGCGTACGTTCTGAGCCATGATCAAACTCTCAAGTTTAAAAACGGCGCACACTAGCTTCTATATAAATTCTAAGAATAAAATTTATATAATATTGAAGTGTGTACGACAAATTTTGGTAACCTTAACCGTCCACACTTCTCTTCTTAAATTTTAACTTTTTAAATAGCTAATTGGGCTTAAAAGCCACAATAATCCTAACAAATGTATTGTTTAAACAATAATTTATTAGAGAAAGTGTTGTGCTTATAGGCTAAAATAAAAGGAAATCAAGCAATTATGAATAAAAAAAGGATAAAAAATTGACTATTTTATTGGGTTTTTTTTTGATTTTTATACGTTGCTCAATTAATAATTCCTAACAATACATTTTAAAATGCAAAAAAAAATTATTTTTTTTTTAACAAAAAACTTAAGAATAATAGGGTTAATTTCTTTAATTACCTTTGCAATAATAATCGCATTATATTCTAATTATCAAAAAAATTTAAGTTCCAAAAAATATTATAATTTTATTGATAATGTTTATTTAAAAAAAACACTTAATGAAATTATTAATAATTTAGAACCTAGGTTCAAAAAATATAATCATAAAATTAAGTCTGGTGAAACTTTTGATAAAATACTTGAAGAATATTCAATTAATAAAAAAGAGATTTTAGAAATTAAAGAAAGTCTCGTTAAAAAAGTAAATATTAATAAATTAAATACAAATCAAAAAATTCAAATTGTTCTAGATCAAACCAATAATAGAATTAAAGAATTTATTTTTCAAATCTCTAATACGGAAAAAATTTATCTATCAAAAGATAATGGGGAAACAAAATTTAATCAAAAAATTTTAACTGTTAGATTAGATAAAAAAGTTATTTTTAAAGAAAATAATATTTTACAAAGTTTATACAAAGCGGCTACTGATCAGAACATCCCACCAAATATAATAATTGAATTTGCAAGGATTTATGGTTTTCAGGTAGATTTTCAAAGAGATATTAGAAAAGAAGATAAATTTCAAGTTATGTATGAAGTGTTTGTTGATGAAAATAAAAAAGTGATTGAAACTGGAGAAATTATTTTTGCCAATCTTATACTTAGTGGTCAAGATAATTCTCTATATTACTTTAATAAAGAGGATGTGCTAGGTCATTATGATAAAAATGGAAAAAGTGTACAAAAGGCATTAATGAAAACTCCAATTAATGGTGCAAGACTATCTTCATCATTTGGATTAAGAAAACATCCAATTGATGGATTTACTAAAATGCATAGAGGGACTGATTTTGCTGCACCTAAAGGAACTCCAATTATGGCATCTGGGAATGGTATAATTAAAAAGGTAGGTTGGTGTGGAGGTGGAGGTAACTGTATAAAAATAAGACACAACTCAACTTATGAAACTGTTTATGCACACATGTCCAAATTTGCACGTGGAATGAAAACTGGTGTAAGGGTTAAACAAGGTCAAACAATAGGATTTGTTGGATCGACTGGAAAATCAACCGGTCCTCATTTGCATTATGAAGTTATTGTAAATGGAAAAAAAGTTAATTCCCAAACATTAAAGCTTCCATCAGGAAAAATTTTAAAAGGAAAAAATCGACAATTATTTGAGACTAATAAAATAAAAATCGATGTTTTAAAATCAGAAAAAATTATCGGCTTAAATTAACTAGTTTCAGTTCTTTTTTTTTTCGAAGGATCAATTTCAGAAACATTATTTGTTATTTCAGTTTTGTCCTCAACTTTTTTCAGATGTTTCCTCAACGTGTGAATCACTTTCGTCTGATTTGCTCTCAGAAAATCTTGCTCTTCTTTGACTCTCTTGTTCGTTTAAAATTCTAGTAAAATGATCAGCATGCTGAAAATAATTCTCTGAAAGAATTTTATCTCCATTTGATGAAGCCTCTCTTGCTAAATCATTATATTTTTCAATTAATTTTGAGGCATTATGATTATTTCTACCTGGAGCCTTTCTCTTAAAATTTTCATTATTTGAATAATTCGACCCAAATTTTGGTCTATCAGTATTACTTTTAAAATTTCTATCATTTCTTCTGAAATTATTTCTTCTTACATTGTTATTATTTCTAAATGTGACCATAAGTTTATTTGTTATATTTTAGTACTAACAATACATCTGTCGTTAAGCGCAAGATCTTTTAAAGTACAATTTGTATAAAAACCCTTTTCTGTTAATAGTTTAACTACTTTATTTTTTTTTGATTAAAACCTATCTCTAAAACCAATTTACCATTTTTTTTTATCAGCTCAGATGATTTTTTTATTACTTTTCTGATTTCTGATAAACCATCTACTCCACCATCTAATGCTAATTTAGGCTCAAACTTAATAACATCACTCTCCAAATATTTTAAATCATATCTTTTAATATAAGGGGGGTTAGATATAATTAAATCATAATTGCCTTCTACAAATTTGTCAATATCTCTTTTATAAAACTTTGTTCTTTTATAAACTTTGAGTCTTTTAGCATTTATTTTGCATATATCTAAGGCATTTTTACTAATATCTATACCTGTTCCATAAAAATTTTTTCTTTCTTTTAAAACACTTAAAAGAATACATCCTGATCCAACTCCAATGTCTAATATATTCAATACATTTTTATGTTTGGTTAATTTTAAAACCTGTTCAACAAGCGTCTCTGTATCTGGTCTTGGGATAAGAGTATCTTTATTAACAAAAAAATCATTATTCCAAAAATATTTTTTGTTAATTAAGTATGCAATCGGTTTAAAGTTAGCACGTTCTTTTATTAATTTATTAAAATATTTTAAATCTTTATCACCTAAATCTTCTTTGTTGTTAAGAATAATATATTTACGATCTTTTTTAAGTGTTTTAGCCATTAAAATTTCAGCATCTAATTTTGCTGTATTTATTTTTTTATCTGTTAAGATATTTGTTCCATGTTGAATTGCTAATTGTATATTCATTTAATTTAAATTACTTAAACTATCTTCTTGTGCATGAAGTGTTAAAGACTCGATCATTTCATCAAATGCTTCTCCCTCTAAAAATTCTTCTAGTCTATGTAGTGTAAAATTAATTCTATGATCAGTGACTCTTCCTTGGGGAAAATTGTAAGTTCTTATTCTTTCAGATCTATCTCCAGTTCCAATTTTTGTTTTTCTATCTTGTGATCTTTCTTGATCAATTCGAGATCTTTCTAACTCATATAATCTCGATCTTAAAATTTTCATACCTTTTGCTTTGTTTTTATGTTGAGATTTTTCATCTTGTTGTGAA
>CACFMU010000031.1:0-8935 GCA_902567435.1 uncultured Pelagibacteraceae bacterium | reverse complement strand
CAGATGGTAAATTAATTTTAGTCACTGCAATTACACCCACTCCTGCTGGAGAAGGTAAAACTACCACATCAGTTGGATTAAGCGACGGTCTTAATAAAATTGGCAAAAAGTCAATTGTTTGTTTAAGAGAACCAAGTCTTGGTCCATCTTTTGGAATGAAAGGTGGTGCAGCTGGTGGCGGTTATGCTCAAGTTGTTCCAATGGAACAAATCAATTTACATTTTACAGGTGACTTTCATGCAATTACTTCGGCGCATAATTTACTTTCAGCTCTCATAGATAATCATATCTATTGGGGTAATAAACTTAACATAGATATTAGAAGAGTTGTCTGGAAAAGAGTTATGGATATGAATGATAGATCATTAAGATCTATTGTTGTTGATTTAGGTGGTGTTGCAAATGGTTACCCTAGACAAGATGGTTTTGACATAACTGTTGCTTCTGAAATTATGGCTATATTTTGCTTAGCTACAGATTTACAAGATTTAGAAAAAAGAATTGGAAATATTACAATTGCATACACTAGAGATAAAAAAGCTATTTATGCAAAAGATTTAAATGCTCAAGGTCCAATGACCGTGCTTTTAAAAGAAGCGATTAGGCCGAATGTCACGCAAACTTTAGAAAACAATCCAGCTATTATTCATGGTGGACCATTTGCTAATATAGCTCATGGATGCAACTCAGTTATAGCAACGAAAGCTGGTTTAAAATTATCAGATTATGTTGTAACTGAAGCAGGTTTTGGTGCTGATCTTGGTGCAGAAAAGTTTTTGGATATAAAATGTAGAAAATCTGGAATTAAACCAGATTGTGTAGTTATTGTTGCAACTATAAGAGCACTTAAAATGCATGGAGGAGTTGCAAAAGATGATTTAAAAAAAGAAGATGTAGAAGCATTAAAAAAAGGATTAATTAATTTAGAAAGACACATTAATAATACAAGAAAATTTGGACTCCCAGTTACTATTGCTGTAAATCATTTTATTACTGATACAGATAATGAAATGAATGCACTGCTTGATTTTTGTAAAACTCAAGGAGTAAAAGCTTCAAAATGTACACACTGGTCTAACGGTGGAGAAGGAACAAAAGAACTAGCAAATAATGTAGCCGAAATCTGTGAGGAAAATAAAAATACTTTTAAATACTTATATGAAGATAAATTATCATTGTTTAAAAAAATAGAAAAAATCGCTCAAGAAATTTATCACGCAAGTGATGTAGTTGCTGATACTAAAGTTAGACAACAATTAAAAGATTTTGAAGAGAAAGGTTATGGTAACCTTCCAGTATGTATTGCTAAAACTCAATACAGCTTTTCAACAGATCCAAATTTAAAAGGAGCGCCAACTGGTCATGTTTTGCCAGTTAGAGAAGTAAGATTATCATCTGGTGCTGAATTTATTGTTGTTGTCTGTGGAGAAATAATGACAATGCCAGGGTTACCAAGAGTACCAGCGGCAGATTCTATTAAGTTAAATAAAGATGGAGAGATAGAAGGTTTATTTTAAAAAATTAAGCTATCAAATCTAACCAATTTTTTAACTCCCTCATTCTAGACTCTTTTTTGGTAATTTTATCCTCATTTTCAATCATTGTTATATGAGACTCTAAATCTTTTTCATCTAAAAATGACTTATTTTCAAGAAGTCTTTTTCTTCTAAATTTTATTAAGGTAATCATTTTTTCGTAAGTGATTTCAGGGTGATATTGTATACCCCAAATTTTACTAAACTCTGTCTCAAAATTTAAAGCCATTACATTATTAATTTTATTCGATGATAATAAAATTGCATTCTTTGGTAATGTCACCACTTCATCATAATTAAAAGCTGGAGTATTAAAAATTTTATCTTTATCTTTGTATATTGGGTGATTTAATCCATCTTGATTAATCACTATACCATGAGCTATTCCTCTATGAGCTCCGTTTTTACCTCTATTAACAACTCCACCTGCAGCTGTCACAGCAACTTGCATTCCCCAACAAATTGCAAGAATATTTTTAATTCTTTTTTGACATTCTTTCATAAATTCAATTTGTTTTCTAATCTCTTTAGTATCACTGTAGATATTAAGGCTACTACCACCCCAAATTAGACCTTCATACTTATTTAAGTCTTTAACTTTATCAAAAATATCTTTATCTGAAGATGGATTTACCGAGTCAATTTCAAGATTGTTTGTATAATAGCTTATGCTTTCTTTAAGACTCTCGGTATGTGTTTTAATTCCATTTTCAGTAAATTCTTGATTTGCTTCTTTTAAATTGCCTTCAACAAGTAAAATTTTTTTCATTAAAATAATTCTCCAGTAATACTGTGTTGATATAAAGTTTTCATGTCAGCTACAGTTAATTTCTTTGGATTGCTATATGTTGAAGGGTCATCACATGCCATTTTTGACAATTTATCTAAATCAATTTTTTCTTTTTCAACTATTTCTGAAAGTGTATGAGGAATGTTAAATTCTTTTCTAAGATCCAAAATCCATTGAAGAAATTTATCAAAAGATTTTTCTAAACCTAAATAATCACACGCAGATACAATTTTTTCAGAAATTTCTGTTCTATTAAAAGTTAAAACATATGGCATAAATATAGCATTTGATAAACCATGATGAACATTAAATTGTGCATTTACAGGATGACTTAAAGAATGAATTGCGCCCAACCCTTTTTGAAAAGCTGTAGAACCCATACTGGCTGCTGTTAACATTTCTAATCTAGCATTAATATTTTTTCCATTCTTAACAGCTTCTATTAAAGAATTTTTTACTAATCGCATGCCCTCTAAAGCAATTCCGTCTGCCATAGGATGAAACCCGGGTGCGCAAAATGCTTCTAAGTTATGAGCTAAAGCATCCATTCCCGTTGCAGCAGTAATTCTTGGTGGGAGATCTAAAGTCAATATTGGATCAAGTATCACTATTGCGGGCATAAACTTAGGGTGAAATATTATTTTTTTAACGCCGGTTTCCTCATTAATTATTGCTGAAGCTCTTCCGGTTTCTGATCCTGTTCCAGCAGTTGTAGGGATTGCTATAATTGAAGAAATCTTACTTTCTTCTGCTCTTTTCCAATAGTCTCCAACATCCTCAAAATCCCATATAGGCCTTTTTTGTCCACACATAAATGCAATAGCTTTGCCAACATCTAAGGCACTTCCTCCACCAAAAGCTATAACACCGTCACAAGAATTATTATTATAAATCTTTACTCCCTCAGTAATATTTTTGCCTGTTGGATTTCCTGTAAAATCAGAAAAAATATCTAATTTACTAAAACTATTTTTAAGATTTGTAATAATTTCTACAGTCATGGGTAAAGACACTAGATCTTTATCAGTTACAAATAATGGATTTAAAATATTAAGTTCTTTACAAGCCAAAGATAAATCATCAATTCTATTTTCCCCTATCCACACTGTAGTGGGATAATTCCAGTTGACACTCATAACAAAATATAATTTTATTTTTTTAAAAATTATTAGTAAGATATATTTATAAATTTATTAATGATAGGAAAAATTCTATGTCAAAAGTAGCAATCATCGGCGCTGGTCCATGTGGACTTTCAATTTTAAGAGCATTTGAACATTTAGAAAAAAAAGGAGAAAAAATTCCTGAAATAGTTTGCTTTGAAAAACAAGAAAGTTGGGGTGGTTTGTGGAATTACAACTGGAGAACTGGTTCAGATCAATATGGAGATCCTGTTCCTAACAGTATGTATAGATACTTGTGGTCTAATGGACCTAAAGAATGTTTAGAGTTTGCTGATTATTCTTTTGACCAACATTTTGGGAAGTCGATTCCATCCTTTCCTCCAAGAGAGGTCCTTCAAGATTATATTTTAGGAAGAGTCAGTAAAGGAAATATAAAAAATAAGATTAAATTTAATACCAGAGTAATAAATACTGTTTATAGAAATGATAAGTTTGAAATTAGCTACCAAGATAAAGTTAATGATAAAACTTTAAGTGATACATTTGATTATTTGGTAGTTTCTACGGGCCATTTTTCTGTACCTTTTATTCCTGAATATGAGGGGATGAGTTCTTTTCCAGGAAGAATAATGCATTCCCATGATTTTAGAGATGCAGAAGAGTTTAGAGAAAAAAATGTTATTGTTTTAGGAAGTAGTTATTCAGCTGAAGACGTCGCTCTACAATGCAATAAATATGGAGCGAAAAGTGTAACAATTGGTTACAGACATAATCCAATGGGTTTTAAGTGGCCAAAAGGCATGAAAGAAGTTCATTATTTAGACAAGTTGGATGGAAAAAAAGCCATATTTAAAGATGGAACAGAGCAAGATGCTGATGTAGTTATTTTATGCACTGGATATCTACATCATTTCCCATTTTTAGATGAAGGCTTAAAATTAAAAACACACAACAGATTGTATCCACCAAAACTTTATAAAGGTGTTGTGTGGCAAGATAATCATAAACTTTTATACTTAGGTATGCAGGATCAATTTCACACATTTAATATGTTTGATTGTCAAGCATGGTTCGCAAGAGATGTAATTATGGATAAAATTAAAATGCCTAGTGATGATGAAATAGATAAAGATATTAATAAATGGGTTTCAATGGAAGAAAAATTAGAAAACCCAGATCAAATGATTGATTTTCAAACAGAATATACCAAAGAACTTCATAATATATCTGATTATCCTAAAATTGATTTTGAATTAATCAGAAAACATTTTAAAGAATGGGAACATCATAAGGTAGAAGATATTCTAACTTATAGAAATAAATCGTTTTCATCTCCTGTAACTGGATCAGTTGCGCCAGTACATCATACACCTTGGGAGAAAGCGATGGATGACTCAATGAAAACGTTTTTAAATAAAAGATGATTTTACCAGTGAATTTCTAGTTTCTGGTTACTGCAGATACATTTGATTACACTAAAAAGAAGAGGAAATTCCTTTTCATTAAATTCTTTTAAAACTTTTGGTCCTATTTCGAGAGCTAAATCAGCACCTTCTACGGTAATATCTTTCATAAATTTATCTTTAGCTTCTTTAAATAAATGACCTTGCCCTAAATAGTATCCCATTTTACTATTTCTGCCTCCAGCTGAACTAACATATAAATCTCCTAAACCAGCTAAACCATAAGCCGACTCTTCTTTACCATTTAATTTTCTGGTTAAAGATTTCATCTCAGCAACTGCTTTATAGGCTAAAGATGCAGCTGTATTCAGAAAATATTTTTTCTTTAATTCGTTATCGAGCGATTTACTGCTTAAGCCTTCTGAAGCACCTATTAACATAGAGTATATATTTTTTGTTGCTGCACACACTTCCACTCCTACTAAATCATCTGAAAACTCTGTGGAATAATAATCTGTTGAAATTATTGATCCTATATTTTTTACAACGTTGATATTTTCATTTGCTAATACAACGCTGCTATTTATTCTATTTGCTAACCCGTTGGCTAAACAGGGTCCCGCTACAGCAGAAATTTTAGCATCAGCAATTCCTTTTTCTTTTAAAATGTTATCTAGTTTTTCTGCTAAAGTTTCAAATTTATTTTCAATTAAAGCTAAGCCTTTTGTTAATAGGAGAATATCAACTGATGGTTTATAAAATTTAGAGATTTCATTCCCTATCCATTCAATTCCTTTTGAGCTAACTCCAACAACCAAGAGATCAATATTATTTTTAATTTCATCATTAAATTCTGAGAATTTTAAAACATTTATATTTTTTGGTAACTGACTTTTTAAAATAGGATGAAAATTGTTTAAATTTTTAATTTCATCAATAACTTTATCTTCAAGAAATGAACCTACTAAAAAGACTTCATTTGAATTATCTGCACATGGAACAGAAAAAGCAGATCCCATTGCACCAGCACCAATAATTACAACTTTTTTCATAAATTATACGTATCTAAAGACAAATATTGCAAAAATAGAAGATAAAAATGTAGCAATCCAAAGATTCAAATCTGTGAGACCAAGCCAAGCTAAATGGATAAATGCTGCACTTAACAACGATACAAAAAGTCTATCTCCTCTAGTAGTGTTCAGAGTAAGTATTCCTTTTCTAGGGTTGCCGCCCGGATCCTTTTTTTCCCAGAAATACATAGTTGTGATGCAAAGAGCTATAAAAATAAAAAAACTTGCTGTAGGCCAAGTCCACGCCATCCATGTTATAAAATCAAAATCAAAAAGACCTTTTTCTTTTGGTTGTCCAACCGTAGACCAGCTAGATGCATGTAGTTTTGTAAAAATCATACTCTCCCCATTGCAAATCCCTTGGCAATGTAATTTCTTACAAAGTAAATTACTACTGCACCAGGTAAAATAGTTAAGCTTCCAGCTGCTGCTAATAAACCAAGTTCATAACCTGATGTACTTGAGGTTCTTGTCATTATAGCTGCAATTGGTTTAGCAATTGTAGCAGTAAGAGTTTTTGCTAACAATAATTCAACCCATGAAAACATAAAACAGAAAAACATAGTGATACCTATTCCAGCAGCTATTGTTGGAATAAAAATCTTAAAGAAAAATTTAGGAAAAGAATAACCATCAACATATGCAGTTTCATCTAATTCTTTAGGAACAGCAGACATAAATCCTTCTAATATCCAAACAGCAAGAGGAATATTAAAAAGACAATGAGATAGAGCAATGGCTATATGAGTATCAAATAAATTTACTGATGAATAAAATTGAAAGAAAGGTAAAGCGAAAACAGCTGGTGGAGCCATTCTGTTTGTTAAAAGCCAGAAAAATAAATGTTTATCACCTAAAAATTTATATCTTGAAAAAGCATATGCCGCAGGAAGCGCGGCAGATACAGAGATTATAGTATTAAATACTGTATACATAATTGAATTTACATAGCCCATGTACCAAGTGCTATCAGTGAATATCGTTTTATAATTATCTAATGTAAAATCTTGTGGCCACAATGAATAAACATTTATAATTTCAGTAGTTGATTTAAATGACATGTTTAATAACCAATAAATAGGTAACATTAAAAAAATTATGTAGAATGTTGGTACCACCCATTTTATTTTTTTCATGTTCTTCCCTCATTTTTCATCATTAAGCTGTAAAAAACCCAACATATTAAAAGTACAATTAAAAAATAAATAAGTGACATAGCAGCTGCAGGTCCAAGATCAAATTGACCTAAGGCCATTTTTACTAAATCTAATGATAAAAAATTTGTTGCATTGCCAGGGCCACCTCCTGTTAAAACAAAAGGTTCAGTGTAAATCATAAAGCTATCCATAAATCTTAAAAGTATAGCTAAAGTTAAAACTTTTTTCATTTTTGGCAGTTCGATATATCTAAAAATATCCCATCTACTAGCACCATCTATTTCTGCAGCCTGATAGTAAGCTGGCTGAATTGAGTTTAAACCTGCATAAGACAAAAGAACAACTAAAGAGGTCCAATGCCAAACATCCATAAGAATAGTTGTAAACCAAGCATCTCCACTCTGTTGTGTAAAATTATAATCAAAACCAAGTGAATTTAAAGAATTCCCAAGAAAACCTATGTCTGGAAGAGCAAATATATTCCACATAGCTCCTACTACATTCCAAGGTATTAATAGCGGCATTGACATTAAAATTAAACAAACAGGAACCCCCCAACCTTTTTTAGGCATAGTTAAAGCAATAGCTATTCCTAGAGGCAACTGAATTAAAAGAATTATAAAAGTAAATATAAATTGTCTTCCTAAAGATGCATGAAATCTTTCGGAATGTAAAATTTGTTTGAACCATCTTGTTCCTTCCCATGCAAAAACGTTACTTCCAAAAGTTTCTTGGAAGGAATAGTTAACAACAGTCATTAATGGCACCACAGCATTAAATGCAACAAGTACAAATACAGGAATAACAAAGAACCAGGCTTTTTGATTATATGTTTTGTTCATTATTCAATTATCCAATCGTCTCCATATACATAAGTATATTTTTGTTCAAAAGTTATATATGCACTGTCACTTGGTATTTCAGTAGAAGCATTGGCTAAAATTTTAATACTTCCACTACTACACTCAGTATCAATTACTTTATGTCGGCCTGTATCACTAACTCTTTTAATCTTTACCTTAATTCCATTATCGGAAAAATTAATAAATTCAGGTCTAATACCTAATTGCGTTTTACTAAAATTTTTTTGTTTAATGCTGGTACTGTTAGGTATTATCTTTCCTTCAAAATTAATTTGACCATTTTCAATTTCACAAGGTAGAATATTCATACCTGGAGAGCCGATAAAATGTCCTACAAAAGTATGTTTTGGTTTTTCAAATAATTCTACAGGAGTGCCTGTTTGAACAATTTGCCCTTCATGCATTACTACTACTTCGTCTGCAAAAGTTAACGCTTCAATTTGATCATGGGTAACATAAATCATAGTTCGATTAATTTTTTGGTGTAATTCTTTTAACTTTGATCTTAAAACCCATTTTAGATGAGGATCAATAACTGTTAGAGGTTCATCAAACATAATTACATTCACATCTGATCTTACTAATCCTCTTCCTAAAGAAATTTTTTGTTTTCCATCTGCTGTTAATCCAGCAGCTTTATTATTCAGAGTTGATGTTAGTTCCAACATTTCTCCAATTTCTTTTACTTTTGTGTCAATTTCTGTTTTTGAAAGACCTCTATTTTTAAGTGGAAAAGCTAAATTTTCATAAACTGTCATTGTGTCGTAAATAACTGGAAATTGAAATATTTGAGCAATATCTCTCTCAACTGGGTTTAAAGCCGTAACATCCTTATCATCAAATAAAATCTCACCTTCCGTTGGTTTTAGTAGACCTGAGATAATGTTTAATAATGTTGTCTTCCCACAGCCAGAAGGACCCAATAATGCATAAGCTCCTCCGTCTTTCCAATCAATATTAACTCCTCTTAATGCCCAATCTGCATCGTTA
>CACFMU010000030.1:0-8972 GCA_902567435.1 uncultured Pelagibacteraceae bacterium | reverse complement strand
AACTGAGTAAAAAATGTCACTATTAAATTTTTGATATTTAATTATAAAATCACACGTGGATAAAAATATTAAAGTTGGAATTATTGGTGCTGGAATTCAAGGCGTTTCTAATGCTTTATTTTTACAAAAAAAAGGATTTAACGTAACTATATTTGATAGAGATAATCCAGGAGCACAAGCTGCATCATATGGAAATGCAGGTCATTTTTCGCCTTATGCCTCTGTTCCTTTGAATAGACCTGATGTTTTAGCTGATGTACCTGCAATGCTTTTAAGCTCAACAGGTCCTCTTGCTTTAAAATGGAATTATGTACCAAAAATGATCCCATGGTTTTTAAAATTTATTATGAATTCAACAAAAAAAAATATGATGCATACAGCAAAAAATATGCATCAGATTTTAGATTTAGCACTCCCTGCTTATGATGAATTATTTGATGAGATTGAACTAGATGGTTTAGTTGAAAATAAAGGTATTCTTTACATCTGGAATGATAAAGATTTAAAAAGTAGAGAGTTGGAAATTAAAGTTAGAGATGAATTGGGAGTAAAACAACAGCTAGTCAATAAGTCTGAAATTCATGATTTAGAACCACATATAAAACCTATTTATCATGCTGGTGTTTATTATCCTTATGCAAGACATGCAAGAAATCCTAAAAAAATTCTTTTGAAACTTTTTGATCTATTTATAAAAAAAAGTGGAAAATTTAATAAAGTAAATATTGAAGATATAAATTTTGATGAAGAAAAACCTGTATTTAAAACTGAAAATCAAAGTTTTATTTTTGATAAAGCTGTAATTGCTTGTGGTGCTTTTTCAAAAAAATTAACTGATAATATGGGTGAAAAAATTCCTCTTGATACCGAAAGAGGTTACCACGTTCATTTTAAAAATTGTGATCATTTATTAAAAAGACCAGTTATATTTTCTAACCGTGGATTTGGAATTACACCAATGGAACAAGGTTTAAGAGTAGTTGGCACAGTTGAATTTGGGGGCTTAAAAAATCCATTATCAAAATCTAGAATAAAAAATTTGATTGATAATGCAAAGTATATGTTAGGTGATCTACCAGACCATGAAGATGAATGGCTAGGTTTTAGACCATCTTTACCAGACTTTCTACCAGTAATGGGACCTTCAAAAAATTACAGAAATATTTTTTATTGCTTTGGACATCATCATCTTGGTTGGACTTTGGGACCCATCTCTGGAAAAATCGTCTCTGGAATGATAGCTAATGAAAATACAAATTTAGATCTTGAACCTTATAGTTCGCTAAGATTTTCTTAAACTATTATGAGTCTAAGACGACGATTGTTAAATCATCTTTTTGGATATATTTAGAACCTAAAACATTATCAATGATTAATTTTAGTCTTTCATTATTTGGTTTATCCTTAAATTTAGTAATATAATTTTGAAATCCTTTTGATCCTAATTCATTTCCTTCTGGATTTTTTATTTCAGTAATACCATCAGTGAAAATGTACATTGAGCTTTTTTCAAAATTTATCCTATATTCTTTGTATTCTGTCTTTTCTATAATTCCTAAAGGGGGCCCAGCTTCTTCAAAATTTGAAAAATTATTTTCATTATCCATGATAATTGGTGGTTCGTGACCAGCATTAGCTAACAACAGTTCGTTTGAATTACTATCATAAATTCCAATTAACATAGTTACAAACATACCTCTTGAAATTGTTTCACATATTTCATTATTCAATTGAGTAAGCAAATTTCCTGGTGAAAAATTTGTTTTACTTAGGCAACTATATAAACTTGAAGCTTTTGACATTAATAACGAGGACTTTATTCCTTTACCGGATACATCAGCTACACCAAATCCATATTTTCCCTTACCTAGGTCATTAAAATTATAAAAGTCTCCCGAGACAACTTTTGCAGGTATGTTAATCCCTGCTAACGGAAAAGGTTCTTTTTTGTTTGAAGATAAAAGTGATTTTTGAATCTCACCAACAATTTCAACCTCTTTTTGCATTTTATTTTGCTCAACCATTTCTTGAGCCATTTTTGCATTTCGAATAGCTAGCGCTGCTGGAGTAGACAGTAATTCTAAAAGTTTTCGATCATCTTCGATAAATAATTTTTCATCTGTTTTTTTATTCAAACAATGAATAACCCCAATACAATCGTTAGCAGCTATTAGTGGTGAGCATAGAACTGAATAAGTTGTAAAATTTGTTTTATTATCTAGATCAAAATAAAACTCTGCTATTTCTCTTACATCTTTTCTAACATTTCCAACACGGATACATTTTCTTTGATCAACTGCTCTACCCATGACACCATCTTTTAAATCAAGCTGATATTCATCTAAGTGTTCTTGATTAAGAGATGCAATACATTCAAATTTTTTTGTTTTATTATTTATTAAAAAAACATTTGCAGCTTGTGCATTTAATCTTGTAATAATTATTTTAAGAGCTGTGTTTAAGGTTTCTTTTAAATCAAGAGAAATTGCAAACTCTTGATTCATTTTATTTATAATTTGTAAGTCAACGTTATCTTGAGCTTCATTTCTTGTTTCATTAAGAATGGGTTTTTTTGTTTTAAAAAAGAGCATTTTATTAGCTAGTATTTTAACCTGTTTTTGATAAATTTATCAAATATGGAAATCATATTATATACGCCAAATTTGTATCTTCATTTACATGACGCAGTTGTTGTAGTTCAAATGTTATTTAACGGTTTCATTGAAATAGCGGGCCAATTTAAAATATAATTAATATTATTTCTTCAGTGGATTTTATTTTCATCATTGTAATGGGAGGACTTTGGGGAAGTTTTGCCAATGTTTGTATTTATAGACTTCCTCAAGATAAAGGAGTGGTTTCAGGTAGATCGTACTGTCCTAAATGTAAAACCCAAATTTCTTGGTATGATAATATACCAATTCTCTCTTATTTGTTTATTCAAGGAAAATGTAGGAAATGTAAAAAGCAAATATCAATACAATATCTGATTGTTGAACTTTTAAGTGTTTTATCTTTCGTTGTAGCTTACTTTTTTTATGGGATAACGATTACAACTCTGTTGTTTATAATTTTAGCCTTAACATTTATCATAATTTTTTTTATTGATTTAAAACATTATATAATTCCAAATGGTCTTACTTTTCCTTTAATGTTTATAGGATTTGTAAAATCCTTTGATCCAAATTTAAATGAATTATTTCCAAACTATATTAATTCTTTAATTGGAGGAGTATTTGGTTATGGAATTATTTGGTCAATTATCTTTTTATATAAAGTTTTAAGAAATAAAGAGGGAATGGGATTAGGAGATGCTAAATTATTAGCTGCAATAGGTTTTTGGTTTGGCTGGATTGCGATACCATTTGTAATATTTAGCTCTTCAATCGTAGCATTGATTGCTGTTTTACCCAGTTTAATAAATAAAAGTAAAAAGGTTTCCTCAGAAATCCCATTTGGTCCTTTTATAATTATAGGGTGTATTTTGTATATAATTTTTATAGAACAATATAAAAATTTATTATTTGGATGATTGATAAAAAATATATTTATTTAGCTGGTGTTTTTTTATTTTTGATAATAATCAAATTTATTAATCCTCCTATTATCCAAAAAATTTCATTTATTAATTATGATTTTTATCAAAAAGTATTTAATAGAGGTGAAGTAAAAAATATTACTATTGTTGATATTGATGAAAAAAGTATAGCTAAGGTTGGCCAATTTCCTTGGCGAAGAGATGTATATTCAAAAATTTTAAAGAATTTAAATCAATATAATCCTAAAGCTATTGCATTTGATATAGTATTTAGTGAAGAAGATAAGCAAAATCCAAAAGATTTATTATTACAACTACAAAAAGAGAGCAATAAATTAATAGATGTAGAGGTATCAGACACGAATAAAATCTTTGTAGAAAGTATAAAAAATTCAAAAATAATTTTACCTATATTGGGAGAACCTAATGATAATTTTGTTAAAAATGACTCTAAACCTAAAGCTAGAATAATAGCTAAAGGAGAAAACCCAAAAAATTTTATATATAAATTTAAAAATAAAATAATTTCTCTTGAAGAAATAAGCAGAGCTGCAACTGGTATCGGTTCAATTTCATTAATACCTAGTATTGATGGTGTAATTCGAAATGTCCCTGTTCTCTACAATATAGATAACAGAATATGGCCTTCTCTAGCACTCGAAACAGTTAGAGTGGCGACGGGTCAAAAAAACTTGTTAGTTAAAAGCAATAAAAATGGAATTGAATTAATTAAGACTAGAAAAAATACAATTCCGAGCGATCAAAATGCAGTAATTAACGTTAAGTTTAAGAAATTTTCTAAAGATAATTATGTCTCTGCTGTTGATGTAATAAACAATGATTTTGACCAAAAAAGAATTAAAAATAATATAATTCTTATAGGTTCTTCTGCTCAAGCACTTTTTGATATTGTTAAAATCTCCAATGGAAATTATGTTCCTGGAGTTGAAATTCATGCTCACATTATTGATAATATTTTAAAGAATGAGAGCATCATTAGAAATATTTATACTCAATCAGCAGAAAATATTATCTTTTTATTATTATTAATTTTCTTAATTTTTATCCCAATGAAAATTAAGCCAAAATTTAGTATTATTTTTTTTGTAGGTTCAATTTTTGTAATAAATTTATCCAGTATAATTATTTATCAATTTAATTTTTATTTAGATTTCTTATTTTCAAGTATTGCTGGAACATTAGCATTTATGACTTCATTATATTTTAGATATTTAGAAGAAAATTCTATTGCAATAGAAAATGATAAAAAGCAATCTATTTTGAAAAAAGAGCGAGAGATAGCTGGAGAGGTTCAAAAGAAATTATTTCCAAATAATAAAAAAATTGAAAAATATATATTTGCACAAAACACACCTGCAAAAGATGTATCAGGAGATTATTATGATTATTATCAAGTCAGTGATAATGAGATTTATTTTATACTTGGAGACGTAACTGGTAAAGGTGTTAAAGCTGGAATATTAATGGCAAATGCTGCAGCTGTATTTAGATCCCTTGCAAAAATGGAGTCGTCAGTTGCAAAAACAGCTTTGTATATGAACAATCAAGTTAAAGATGCTTCTTATCAAGCAATGTTTATAACAGTTATTTTAGGGAAGATAAATTTAGAAAAAAAAGAGATGGAGTTTATTAATATGGGTCACGAACCGATGATGGTGTTAGATCCAAAATTTAACTTTGAGTATGTAAAATCAACTCTACCACCAATGGGATTGATGCCTGTTAAAGATGAAAGTTTTTTTAAAACTACCACAATGGATATCTCTGATAAAACTATTTTAATCTACACCGATGGAGTGACAGAAGGGTATGTTGAAGAAGGAAAAGAACTAGAAGTTTCAGGTCTTGAAAGTGAAATAAAAAAATTAAATACTACTTCTCCTGAAACAATTATAAGTCATGCAACAAAAATTTTAACTGAAAAAGGTTTTAAACTTAGAGATGATATTACTGCTCTTGGAATTAAACTTTAAATTGAAATGACTAAATTATTATTTTTAAGCATTGTATTTTCAGCTCTAAATATATTTATTATTGTTTATGCTTATTCTTTAAACTTCTTTCCAAAAAAATGGAGAAAGAAAGTTGATCAAGATAGTTTAGTTGGTCTTGCTTTGATTTTTGTGACAATGGCCACAATGTTTTTGTGGGTGTTTTATTTCTACTTCAGATTATTTTAATTGTTCTCTCGCCAAGATTTTCGGTAAGTACTTGACTCGCCCGTTGCAGCATCAAGAGTTACTAGATCAGTCACTGCTCCTAGAGATTTACCAGAGATATTTGCAAAGATTTTACCAGCAAATAGTACAATTTCTGACAATACCCCTTTACCAACAAATCTACACTTAGATCCAGATTGTTCTGATCTAGATTTTTCAAGTCCTAAGAAACTATCATGGGTTCCACATTCATCATCAACAGCACAGATAAATGCATCTCCAAGATCACATTTGTTAACTGATTTGGATGGTCTGTAAACTGGGAAATAAACATAACCATTATTTACTTTTGGTTGCGCACTGACTTTTGCAAAATCTTTTAATGTTACATACCAACCCAGGTCATTATTTTGAACTCTACATGGTTTACCAGCTGTATCATTAGTAGTGTTTTGACATTTCGTGATATCTGCAGCTTTTGCTGGCGTTGCAATAGATCTATAATTTGGATAATCGGCATCTCTAATTCCAATCATCATGTTTTGTGTTCCAGTTGTTCTATCATTTAATCTTTGAGCATCACCCGTTCCAGCATACAACCATAAGTCACTGGTTGATTGACCAATTGCTGCATCTACAGCGTGATACATATATCTTCCATTTGTTTTAGTAGCACCTGCTTTAAATAAAGTAGTGTGATCATATAATTTAATTGGCACCCCTAAAGGATCTGCTGACATATTTGTTAAATTAATCTTTGTAATTTTACCTTCAAGATCTCCTGCATAAACTAAAGAACCTGCAAAGTTAGCACCTTTTGCTTTATCTGGAGTAATTACTGTTAATGATGATGGAACAGAATTATCAATATCACTTGCGGCAGTATCTTCAATTTGAATTACTTTTTCTAATTTTCCATAATTATCAGTGTCTTGCATATTGATAATCATGACGTTACTTCCAGCTCCAGAGAATTGTGTTCCAAATCCTCCACCCATAACAGCTACGTTAATATCATCTGCACGATTAGTATCACCAGCACCTTTATTTGGTAATCTAAACATTCTTGGATCTGACCATGTTTCACCTAAAGAACTATAATCCCACTCTGGATCAGTTAACACACCAGTACCAACAGCACCAGATTTTATAGTTATACCAATTGGAGAATTTAATTTATTACCAGTAGTTTCATCTGCATCAAACTGCATTTCTTTATTAAAGTTAATCACAGTATCTTTTGCAGCATCATAAGTGATTGTAACGGAGCCAGTTATATCTTTACCATCTTCCATGACAGTTAAATCACTCTTAGTTAAATTTTTAACCTCTAAAGTCCATTTTTTACTCTTATAGCAATATGAAGTTCCACCATCATTACAGACTTGTTTTGAAGCAACTTCACTACCTTTATCAGGAGCATAATTATCACCTGCACGTTTTGCTTCCATTAATTCAGATAAAGCATATGAAGTACCAATATAATCATACATTGAAATTTGTTGATCATGGCTCATTCGATACACTTTATTATTAACAAGATCGTTATAGATAGAAACTAAGTGCAATGGTTTTACTGGGTCTGTTACATCTAAAACTGTAAAACCACTTCCACCTCTTCCATAAGGTACAAATAAAACAGTATGCCATCTAGGTGAGGTATCATGAGGACTTTCGAACCAAATATCATGTTGAACAGGCGAGCCATCTACCCCGTAAATTGCATTACTTCCCCCTTTAGCAGCTGGGCTTACTTGGTTTAAGTTTGTGTTCATTACTCTTGTTAATCTTGAGGCAACAAATGGAGGAATAAATCCCCATTCTTCAATACCAGTATCGGCATTCAATGCGTGTAATACTCCACTGTTAGAGCCAACATAAATCATTGTTTTTCTGCTTCTTTGTGTTTCTGCCCAAGCGTCATAACCTTTAGTAGCTCTCCAATAACTTTCTTGGTTCTCACTTGTAAATGCAGTTTCAGCAGTAGGAGGACCAACAGTTACTAATTGAGAATGATAAACATCTCCCATTGGGTTCGGTCTATCCTCAGTTAAATTACAATCAGCATCATAATCAAAGTAATCAGTTCCTCTAATAAAATTAATCAAACCTTTAAGATCGTCGTCTGTTCCATCAGCAACACCTGATGCATTGGCACAACGTTTATTGTTAGTTGATCCATCAGAGTTGTTAGTTTTTCTATGATAATCTTGAACATCAAATCCCATCAAGGTTACTAAATCATCTATTGCAGTAGCATTACTCGTAGTCCAGTTGTTATAATTTGTTGTGTAATCAGTATTTGGAATTGCACTCCAAATTTTTCTAGCACCTGACTTTGGTAATTTATCAACAGCACTCCAGTTGTCTTTATCTTTAGGATATAGTTTTCCGTTTTTATCAATCTTCGTTCTTTTAATAGTTCCATTCCACTCTTTATTTTGTGCGTAATCAAATTGAGCTTGATATAAAGAGCCATCTTCGTTTAATGTTGCAGTAATTGCTGGTGCAGTAAATGAAAGTTTAGATGCAATGATTTGTGAAATTGCAGCTTGTAATTGGGTTTTTAAAGCCGCTGCGGTTGGCGCAATAATTGCTTTAGTGGTTCCACCAGCTTTTGCAAGATCATTAAATCTTCTTAATCCACTTGAACTAATCCCTGTTCCAAATGCAACCGCAAAGGTAGGAATTTTTTTATTCTTAAACAAATTTTTTGCCATTGTCATAGCCGAACTGTGACCACCCCAATCTCCATCTCCAATCACTATTACGTAACTTTTTTGACAAGGTGATTTAGTATCAATTGGACTTAAACTTCCATGATTATAATAATCCTGAGCAATTTTCATAAAAGTATAAGCATCCGTTCCTCCACGAGCATTTACTGATGAAATTATTTTATTAATTTGGGCAGCACCATCTTTATGAACCCTCACTTTTAAACAGTTTTGAGTATCACAAGGTCTAGCAGATCCTGTTGTAATATTTCCTGACCAAGAACTAAATCCAGGTGGCCATTGTCTTGCACTCCAACGACTTGACCAATATCCAAAGCCAAAATTAACCCCTGATGTCAAATTAGAATCTGTTACAATTGCTTTAATAGCAGCGTGTGCTGCAGCCATTCTTGTTGTAGCAGCGACACCACCTTTATCTTTAATAAAGACACCATCACTATCAAATACTTGAATTTTTTTTGCGCTATATCCTGATACAATTAATCGATCATTATCATCGTCATAATGAATACCCCA
>CACFMU010000029.1:0-9172 GCA_902567435.1 uncultured Pelagibacteraceae bacterium | reverse complement strand
TTTATAATTATAATAGCACAATTTTTATTTATAATTATGTATTCAATAATTTATTTAGTATCACAAAGAACAGCGCACAGAATAGTAGGTTATTTTGAAGAAGAAGCAGTTTTTAGTTATACAGAGTATTTAAAAGAATTAGAATCTGGAAGAATAGATGATCAGCCTGCGCCTAAAATTGCAATCGATTATTGGAATTTACCACTTCACTCAACATTAAAAGATGTTGTTAGAGTAGTAAGAGATGATGAGGCTGGACATAGAGATGTGAACCATAGTTTTGCAAGAATATTAAATGAAAAATTATTAAAAAAAAAACAATCTTCTAATAAAAAAGAAGATAGAACTTTTGGCTTAAAATAGAAATTAAATTTCATCAGATTAATACTAACAACATTAGTTAACATATAAAATTAATACTCATTTTCTTTGACTCATCCTCACTAATTTAGTTTAATTAAATCTAAATAAACAAAGGGGTAATAATGAAAATAATTAAAACTACACTTGTAGCTGGATTAATTTCAATTTTTGCTACTTTCTCGTCTTTTGCCGAGAAAGTTAAAATTGGAGATCCAGGTTGGACAGGTGCTACAGCTATTGCAAACTTATTAGCTGCAGTAGTTACTGATAAAATGGGTGGAGAGGCAGAGCTTGTTCCAGGTAACAACACTGCTATTTATGGTGCAATTGATAGAAGCAAAGGTGAAATAGAAGTACACCCAGATATTTGGTTGCCAAATCAACAAGCTTATACAAATGATTTAGTTCCAAAAGGAACTTTGAAATTAAGCAGCAAGCCTTACGAAGGAAACCAGGGTTACTGTGTTTCACAACAGTTTGCTAAAAAAATGAATATTACTGCAATCGAAGATTTAGGAAGACCTGAAGTTGTTAAAGCTATGGATAGTGATGGCAATGGTAAAGGTGAATTCTGGATTGGTGCAGACGGTTGGGCTTCAGCTAATGTTAACCAAGTTAAATTAAGAGACTATGGTTTATATGATGCAGGTATTGAACCAATCAGAGCAGCAGAAGCAGTTAAAAATGCAAGAGTGCTTGACTCAATTAAAAAAGGTGAAGGATATGCATTTTATTGTTACAAACCACATGCAATTTGGGGAATGGCTGATGTAGTAATGTTGGAAGAACCAAAATTTGATCCAGCTAAATACAAAATGGTTCAACCTAAAGAAGATGCAGACTGGTATAACAAGTCTTATGTAGCTTCAAAGGATGCTCTTAAAAAAATACAAATTGGATGGGGAACATCTTTAGAAAGTAAATCACCAGCGATTGTAGAATTCTTTAAGAATTTTCAATTAACAGCAGATGATGTTTCATCTATGGCATACGCAATTTCAGTTGAGAAAAAAGATCCAGCTGCTGTTGCAAGAGCATGGATGGATGCTAACAAATCAACTGTTGATGGTTGGTTAGGACTTTAATCTAAATTAAATCATTTATACTCGGCAATTAATTATTGCCGAGTATATTTTCCTATATTAAAAATAAAAATGGATTCATCGAGTTCAGCCATTAAAATAGAAAATGTTTGGAAAGTGTTTGGTAACACTTCCAGAGAAGCTATGGATGCAATCCAAAACCAAAGAATTTCAAAAAATGAAGCTTTAGAAAAATATAATTCTGTAATCGGAGTTTCTGATGTTTCATTTGAAGTAAAACAAGGAGAGATATTTTGTGTAATGGGCCTTTCAGGTAGTGGTAAATCTACATTAGTAAGGCATATAAATAGACTTTTAGAACCAACTTCAGGAAAAATTTTTATTAATGGTCAAGATGTAATGACACTTGATAGAGAAAATTTACAGGAATTGAGAAATAAAAAAATAGGAATGGTTTTTCAAAACTTTGCTTTAATGCCTCATAGATCTGTAGTGGATAATATAGCTATGCCACTTGAGATAAGAGGAATAAGTAAAAATGATAGACTTGATGCTGCAAATAAAATTTTAGATATTGTTGAATTACAAGGGTGGGGAAATAAATTTGCTCATGAATTATCTGGAGGAATGCAACAAAGAGTTGGACTTGCAAGAGCACTAGCTGCTGACCCTGATTTTCTTTTAATGGATGAGCCTTTTAGTGCATTAGACCCTTTAATTAGAAGACAACTTCAATCCGAATTTATTAAACTTTCAAAACAAATGAAGAAAACAACAGTTTTTATTACTCACGACCTAGATGAAGCTGTTAGAGTTGGTCATAGAATTGCTATTATGAGAGATGGCAAAGTAATCCAAATAGGTACACCTGAGGAAATTGTGGTTAATCCTGCTGATGATTATGTGGCAGACTTTGTTAAAAGCATATCAAGATTAAAAGTTGTTCAAGCAAAATCAATTATGCAAACGGTAGGCTCTTTTGAGAGTCAAAATGGTAAAATTCAAAATGATTTTGAGATTGTAGATGAACATGATTTATTGAGTAAATTAATTGAAACGTCAAAATCAAAAGATAAACCAATAGTTGTTCAAAATAATCAAAAACAAATAATTGGAGTGATTACTCAATCTGATCTTTTAAAAGCAGTAATAGAGGGCGGTGATGGAGAATAAACAGCTTAATAATCCATCAAGATCAGAATTAATAACAGATTTTGTTAAAACAAATTCTAATTATTACATTAAGGAATTTCAAAAAATTGGAAGCAAACCTTCTTTTTCTTTTTCTTTTAATTTATATTCCGCAATTTTAGGCCCAGTTTGGTTTGGAATGAGAAATGTTTGGAATTGGGCTTTAGCATTTTTAATTATTGAAACATTTTCTGTTGTTCAAATTATAAGAGGTTTATTTGGAAACATAACTGCAGATGCTGTGCAAAAAATTGAACAAGTTCAATCTACTATTGCATTTAGAAACAAACAATTAGAAGCAGCAATTACAAATAACCCTGACAAAGTTGATGTCTATAAAAGAAATATTAAATCCCTTGAAGATGCAATGCAAGGTTATATCAATGAAGTTGATAGAATAGAGGCATCAGCTATTTGGATAACTTTATTTGGAATAGCTTTATTAATTTTAATAAAAATTATTCAAGGAGTTTTAGCAAATTCAATATTAGAAAAAAGATATTCAGAATGGTTGTCGGATAAAACAATAAGCCCTGGTATGCAACTAAAGAACTATATTTCAAGCACCATATTCACTGGTGTGATAATGTTTTTTTCAGTAGTTCATTATAGTTTCCCAGGATTTATTTCTATAATGGATAATTTTCCAACTCATCCAGATATAAGATTAACTTCAATAAAATGGGTAGAAACTATATTTGATTTTGCTGTAATTAAAGGAGACGCTTTATTTACAGCTATTACATTTGGAATTAGATCTGTTTTAGATTTTTTAGAATTATTATTTGTTAAAACACCATGGATAGTGATTATAACGACCATTGTAACATTAACAGGTTTGGCTGCTGGTCCACGTGCTGCAATATATTCTACAGGATTTTTATGTTACATGGGTTTTTTAGGATTTTGGGTAAAAGCCATGACAACACTCGCTTTACTTGGAACAGCTGCAGTTTTAAGTATTGCAATTGGAATCCCACTTGGAATTTTTTGTGCTAGACGTCAGAGATTTTATTCAATGATAAGACCTATTATGGATTTTATGCAAACAATGCCAGCCTTTGTTTTTATGATACCGGTCATTGCTTTTTTTGGAACTGGAAAAGTTGCTGCTGTAATAATTACTATGATATTTGGAGGGACACCTGTCGTTAGATTGACAGTTCTTGGATTAAGAGGGGTTCCAGAAACAATTAGAGAAGCAGCTATAGCGTATGGAGCAAGTAAATGGTATTTGCTTAGAAAAGTTGATTTACCATTAGCAACCCCATCTATATTAGCAGGCGTTAATCAAACAGTAATGTTAAGTTTAGCAATGGTTGTTGTTGCATCTTTAATTGGTGCAAAAGGCTTGGGCCAAGATGTTCTTGAAGCTTTACAATATGCAAACGTTGGTCAAGGTATTTTAGCAGGTGTAGCTATTTTATTTGTAGCTTTAATTTTAGATAGGGTTGTTCAAGGTAAAAAAAGAGTTTAATAAAAACTAATGGAATATCTATTATTAGGTTTTATTACAGGTCTAAGTTTAATTTTAGCAATAGGCGCCCAAAATATTTTTGTAATAGAGCAAGGATTAAAGAAACAGCATATATTTTTAGTTTGCTTAGTTTGTTCATTATCTGATCTAATATTAATTTTTTTAGGAATATTTTTATTTCATTATTTTATTCAATATTTTAATTCAGCAATTGAATTAACATTAAATATTCTTTTAATAATTTTTCTACTTCATTTTATCTATTCAAAAATAAAAATTTATAACTCAAGTGTAAAACTAAATAATCAATCTCAAGATATTTCAAAGTTAAATATTCTACTAAAGACATTTGGGTTCACTTATCTTAATCCGCATGTTTATTCAGATACTGTTTTTTTTCTTGGCAACTTCTCAAAAAATTTTTTGATAAATGAAAAAATAAATTTTGGGTTAGGAGCTGCGATTGCTTCTTTTTTATTCTTTTTTTTAATTGGATATTTATCTAAATATTTTTCAAAGTTTGCTGAAAATGATAAAGTTTGGAGAATTATAAATACATTTATAATTATTTTTATGAGCCTATTAACTATATTAATAATTTTGGATACTTTTATTAGTTAGAAAAACCGTATTTTCTCAATCTAACATCGCCAGTTCTTGCATGAGCTTCCATTCCTTCGTATCTTGATATTCTAGCACACGCAGCACCTACAGTTTTTGTAGACTCCTTCGTCATTCTTTGAAAACTTAATGTTTTAATAAATTTTCCAACAAATAATCCACCTGTATATCTACCTGCTCCTTTTGTTGGTAGTATATGATTAGTTCCAGAGCATTTATCTCCATAAGCAACTGTAGTTTCTTCACCAATAAATAATGACCCATAATTCTTTAATCTTTTATGAAACCACTCTAAGTTTTCAGTTTGAACT
Source organism: uncultured Pelagibacteraceae bacterium (assembly GCA_902567435.1). GTDB lineage: Bacteria > Pseudomonadota > Alphaproteobacteria > Pelagibacterales > Pelagibacteraceae > Pelagibacter. The sequence goes on along the minus strand of CACFMU010000029.1, from coordinate 4,166 downwards.
TCTAAATGTTCAGGTGCATATTCATCGCTTATTGTAGCCATTTCTTCATCGGTATCACATAGAATGACCTCACCATAATCTCTCCAAGCAGCTTCTGCACTGGTTCTTGGAAGCTCAGGTAAATCAGCTATTAGCTCAGGAACTCTTTTCATTACTTCATCAGCAACTCTTTTACTAGTAGTGTATAACCAAGCAGGTGAATTATAACCATGCTCTGCTTGACCAACTAAATCCACAGCAACCATTTCTGCATCAGCTTTATCATCTGCAATTACAGCAATTTCTGTAGGACCTGCAAATAAATCAATTCCAACTTTTCCAAATAAAATTCTTTTAGCTTCAGCAACAAACTGATTTCCTGGACCAACTAAAATATCTGCTGGAGGATTATTAAACAATCCATTTGTCATTGCTGCAATACCAGGAACACCACCTAAGTTTAAAATAACATCTGCACCACATAAATCAGCAGTGTAGATAATTGCTGGATGCGCTCCAACACCTTCTTTAGGAGGACTACAAGCTATTACGTTTTTAACACCAGCAACCTTAGCCGTAGTCACACTCATTACAGCTGAAGCAATATGTGCGTATCTACCACCAGGTATATAACAACCTGCTGTATTAACCGGGATTAGTTTTTGGCCAGCAAAAAGTCCAGGTGAAAGCTCAACCTCAAAATCTTGACCATAATTTTTTAATTGTGCTTCTGCAAATGTTCTTACTCTATCGTAAGAGAATTGAATATCATCCTTAGTCTTTTGATCTAAACTTTTTTTAATTTCTTCAATTTTTTCTTTGGAAACAATAATTTCACCTTCATATTTATCAAATTTTTTTGTAAGGTCTATACAAGCTTGTTCTTTATTATTTTCAATATCTTTTAATAAACCTTTTACTATTTCTGCAGTTTTTGTGTCATCTGTTGAAGATGTTTTTGGTGATTTTTTTAAATATTGTATTGCCATTAATTAATTCTTTATTTTGTGATGATCTTAATAGAGCATAAAATGTTTTAATTCAATAATTTAAAAATAATATCTATAAAATAAATTTATACCAACAATACATAAGATTGTGACTAAAAAATATAAGCTAATATAATCAAAAGATTTCATTATTTAATTTAGAATTAATCTAAAGCAACTACAGCTGCAGCCATTGATGCTAATCTTGCCTGTGCTTCATCAGATCTACTTGTAATTACCACAGGAACTTTTCCACCAACAACAACTCCAGCGGCACATGCTCCCATAAAGTAAATCATCATTTTCACTAACGCATTACCAGTTTCAACGCTTGGAACCAAAAGTACATCTGCTTCTCCCGCAACAATATTTTTAATTCCCTTAATTCCGGCAGATTTTTTTGAAATACTATTATCAAAAGCAAGTGGTCCAAAAACATCAGCCTCTAAATTATCTTTCTTTGCTAATCTGGTTAATTCCGCAGCATCTAACGAACTCGGGACACTATCTAAAACTTCTTCTGTTGCTGATAATACTGCTATTTTTGGTCTTGATATTCCTATCCTATTAGAAAAGTTTATTACATTTCTAAGAATATGCATTTTTGTTTTAATATTGGGTAGAACATTTAAGGCACCATCAGTAATAATTAAAGGTTTATCGTCTTTATCAATTGTCATATGCCATATATGACTTAATCTAGTTTTACCTAATAGATCATATTCTCTTTTAAGAACCTCTTTCATTAATATGTCAGTATGGATATGACCTTTAACAATTATTTTAATTTTACCTTCGCTCGCAAGTTTTGCAGCTATTTTTGCTGTATTATTTTCAACAGGTTCATCAATTATTTCATATTTAGAAATATCCCATTGTAAATCATCTGCACATTTTAAAATTTCTCTTTTATCTCCAATAAAAATTGGCTCAATTAAATTTTCATTAACAGCGTCTTGTACTGATAGCATAGGCAACGGTTTTCCAGCATTAACAACTGCAACTTTCACACCTTTTTTTTTATGAGCTACATCTAAAAGGTTGTTAGGACAGATAATTTCTTTATTTGAAAGCATGAACAATGATTATAAATAATATTTAAAATGTATATAGTAGTTTTTGTAATTATTGATAATAAAATAAATCAAAATGATTAAAGAATTTAGAATTAATGTATCAGAAGAACAAATTTCTAACATATATAATAAAGTTAAGAATTACCCATGGCAATCTATTGAAGATATGGAAGGATGGATGCATGGAACTAATAAAACATATTTGAAAGAAATTTGTCAATATTGGGTTTCAAAATTTGATTGGAAAAAACATGAAGAATTGATCAATAGTTTTTCTAATTTTAAAACAAATGTAGAAGGTGTTGATATTCATTTTATTAAAGAAGAAGGAAGTGGAAAAAATCCTAATCCATTACTTTTAATGCATGGGTGGCCTGGATCAATTGTTGAATTTTTAGAAATAATTAAACCATTAGCCCATCCTGAAGAATTTGGAGGTAATATTGAAGATGCCTTTACAGTTATAGCACCTTCGTTACCTGGATTTGGTTTTTCTAACGCTCCTAAAAATCCAATGGGTCCAAGAAAAATTGCAAACATTATGAATAAATTGATGAGTGAAAATTTAAATTATAAACAATATTTTGCGCAAGGAGGAGATTGGGGTGCCACTATAGCTAATTGGTTAGGATACGATCATCATAAAAACTGTATTGCTATGCATATCAATTGTTTGACGATGAGACATCCTGATGGTCCAGAAACAAATGAGGAGAAACAATGGTTAAGCGATTTTGATAATGATCAAATCATTCAAGATGGATATAGAACTCAACAAGCAACCAAACCACAAACATTAAGTTATGCGATGGTTGATAGTCCAGTGGGAATTGCTGCATGGATTATTGAAAAGATGCATGGATGGTCAGACATAAAAAACAATGATATTGAGAGCGCTCATTCAAAAGATACATTGTTAGCAAATATTATGGTTTATGTTTTAACTAATACTTTCAATACAGCTGCTTGGATTTACTTTGGAAGAAGAGAAGAGGGTGGACGTTATTTTCCAAATGATTTTAAAAAGATTAATATTCCAACTGGTATAGCAATGTTCCCAAAAGAAATGTCAGCTTGGCCACCCAAATCTTACATTGAAAAAATTTTTAACGTGAAACAAATAAGTAAAATGGATGAAGGTGGTCATTTTCCCGCATTAGAAAAACCTAGACTTTTAATTGAAGATATTAGAAAGTTCTTCAAGAATTTATAATACAAATTCAAGGGTAAGCAGATATGGAGATAGTAACAAAGATTGCGCCAATTGTATTGGCGATAATTATGTTAGGGTTAGGTCTTGGATTATCGATTAAAGATTTTACAAGAATTTTAAGAAACCCTGGAGATTTTTTTGTTGGTTTTATTTCTCAATTGGTAATTTTGCCAATTATTGCTTTATTAGTAGCATTAATATTAAATTTATCTGCACCATTAGCAGTTGGATTGATGATCATTGCTGCTGCACCAGGGGGAGTTACTTCAAACGTATTAACAAAATTTGCTGATGGAGATGTTGCTCTTTCTATTTCTTTAACAGCTATTGTAAGCTTAATTAGTATTATATCTGTTCCACTAGTTGTCATAAATTCAGCTAATTTTTTAGGAGTTGAAATTGCAAAAGATATTTCAATGACTGGTATAGCTTTAAAGATGGCATTAGTAGTTACTGTACCAGTAATTCTTGGTATGGTTATAAGAGGTTTTGCTGAAAACTTTATTTCATCTAAAATTGGTATAATTAATAAATTAACTGGTTGGTTATTTATAGTTGTCTTTGCTGCAATTTGGATTGAAGAAAAAGATAATATTTGGACTTATCTTTTAGAAGCAGGTTTGGCAGTATTGATTTTAAATGTGACAATGATGGTATTAGCATATTTTATTGCAAAAAAATTTGTTTCTGGAATACCACAACAAAAATGTATTGCTCTAGAGTGTGGTTTACAAAATGGAACTTTAGCAGTGTTTGTAGCAACATTGATTTTTGATGATATTGCATATGTTATCCCTACGGGTGCGTACGCTCTTTTAATGTATATAACAGGTTTTATATTTATATATCTTATAAGAAAATCTAATTAGAATTAATTACTTTAATTTGATTAAACACTCTAAAAATAAA
>CACFMU010000028.1:0-9906 GCA_902567435.1 uncultured Pelagibacteraceae bacterium | reverse complement strand
GCCATTTTTTGATTAGCAATATCTTCTAATTGTTTTTTTGAAATTGTTGCTACTATATTTCTTCCTGGTTCTTTTGATCCACCTTTGAGTTTAACTGCTTCTTTGATAAAAAAAGATGCTGGTGGTGATTTAATTTTAAAATCAAATTTTTTGTCTTTATATACAGTTATCTCAACTGGCACAGGTTTACCTGCCATTGATTTTGTTTTATCATTAAATGCTTTACAAAATTCCATGATATTAACGCCACGTTGACCTAAAGCTGGGCCTACTGGCGGCGCTGGGTTTGCTTGGCCACCTTTAATTTGTAATTTTATAAATCCACTAATTTCTTTTGCCATTAACTTACTTTCTCAACTTGGTTATATTCTAAATCTACCGGTGTTGGACGTCCAAATATAGAAACTGAGACCTTAAGTCTAGACTTTTCTTCATCTATATCTTCCACCATTCCACTAAATGATGCAAAAGGCCCATCAACAACCTGAACTTTTTCACCAACGCTGTACTCTATACCAGATTTTGGCTGAGCCACACCATCTTTTATTTGACCTAATATCTTTTCTATTTCTTTATCTGAAACCGGAACAGGTATTCCTTTAGACCCAAGAAAACCACTCACTCTCTTTATATTTTTAATCATATGGTAAATATTATTATCCATCTCACTTTTAATCAGTACATAGCCTGGAAAATATTTCTTTTTTCTTTGAACTCTCTTGCCTCTTTTAACTTCAGTTACATCATGAGTTGGAACAATAATTTCCTCAAATTTTTCACCAATTTTAGCTTTATCAGCCTCTTCTTTAATTAGGCCAGCTACTTTGTTTTCAAAACTTGAATGTGATTGAACAATATACCAATTTTTCATTAAATACTCACTTTAAGTAGTAATTCTAAAAAAAACTTTAAAACCTGATCTAAAAGAAGAAAAAATAATGACATTACAACAGCCATAACAAATACCATTAAAGCTCCTTGTAACGTCTCTTTCCATGTAGGCCATGAAACTTTAAAAGCCTCTTGTTTAACTTCCTGAATAAATTTAATTGGGTTTCTCATAATTTTTTAAGCTCTAATTGGCAGGAGCGGAGGGACTCGAACCCTCAGCCTCCGGTTTTGGAGACCGGCGCTCTACCAATTGAGCTACACTCCTATTTATAGAGTTACTCTATAATTTTAGTTACTACTCCTGCTCCAACAGTTCTTCCACCTTCCCTGATTGCGAAGTTTAATTGTTCAGCCATTGCAATCGGTGTGATTAACTTAACAGTAAATTTAGCGTCATCACCTGGCATTACCATTTCAGTACCTGCTGGTAATTCTACTTCACCTGTTACGTCAGTTGTTCTAAAATAAAACTGTGGTCTGTATTTAGTGAAGAAAGGTGTATGTCTTCCACCTTCATCTTTTTTAAGTACATACGCTTGAGCTTCAAATTTAGTGTGTGGAGTAATTGAACCAGGCTTACAAAGAACTTGACCTCTTTCAATGTCAGTTCTTTCAATACCTCTCAATAAAATTCCAACGTTATCACCAGCTTCACCTGAGTCTAAAAGTTTTCTAAACATTTCAACACCAGTACAAACTGATTTTTTAGTTTCTCTAATTCCAACAATTTCAACTTCTTCACCAGTTTTAATTACACCTGATTCAACTCTACCAGTTGCAACTGTTCCTCTTCCTGAAATTGAAAAAACGTCCTCAACTGGCATCAAGAAAGGTTTGTCAACTTCTCTAGTTGGTTGTGGAATATGCTCATCAACAGCTTTCATTAATTCTATAATTGAATTTTTACCAATTTCATCATCTCTTTTTTCCACAGCTGCTAATGCAGAACCTTTTACAATTGGAGTTGTATCTCCAGGATACTTATAAGATGTTAAAAGTTCTCTAATCTCTTCTTCAACAAGTTCGATCATATCTTTATCATCAACTTGGTCTACTTTATTTAAGTAAACAACAATTGCTGGAATTCCAACTTGTCTTCCTAAAAGAATATGTTCTCTTGTTTGAGGCATAGGACCATCAGCAGCATTAACTACTAAGATAGCGCCATCCATTTGCGCAGCACCAGTAATCATGTTTTTTACATAATCAGCGTGACCTGGACAATCAACGTGTGCGTAATGTCTTTTTTCTGTTTCATATTCAACGTGTGCAGTTGAAATTGTAATTCCTCTTTCTTTTTCTTCTGGAGCTTTATCGATTTGATCGTAAGCTACAGCAGTTCCACCACCAGCTTCTGCTAATACATTTGTAATAGCTGCAGTAAGAGTTGTTTTACCATGGTCGACATGACCAATAGTCCCAATGTTACAGTGGGGTTTACTTCTAACAAATTTTTCTTTTGACATTACTTTTTTACCTCAGTTTTTGTTTTCATTAATAATTTCTTTTTCTTGGAGCGGGTAAAGGGAATCGAACCCTTACATCCAGCTTGGAAGGCTAGCGTTCTACCATTGAACTACACCCGCACAACCCCAAGAGTAACACTCCACGTTATTAAAATTTTTATTGAATGGTGGAGGGGGAAAGATTCGAACTTTCGAAGACCGAAGTCAACGGGTTTACAGCCCGCCCCATTTGACCGCTCTGGAACCCCTCCTTTGGGGAAGTGTCCCCTGTTCAATAAAGCTTCAAACAACATGCGTTTTATATATTTTATTTATGCAAATGCAACACGTGATTTAATAAGAAAATATTCAAAAAAACGTGTAAAACTCTATAAAATTTATGAATAAATCATCTTTTTTTATCGCTGGTCAACATGCTGTTATAGAGGCTCTGAGAAATCCTAATAGAAAGGTTTTAAGAGTATTTTTAACTGAAGATGCTAAGAAAAATATTCATAAAAAAAATCCAAGAAAAAATGTTTTAGAAGACGTTAAAATTTACTTTAAATCTAAAAAGGAATTAGACAAATACACTTCAAAAGAACAATTAATGCATGGTGGCTACATTGCTGAAATTGAACACCTTGAGCAACCAAATCTTAGAGAATTCATAAAAGAAAAAAAAATTTGTACTTTTGTATGTTTGGATGAAGTATCTGATCCAAGAAATATTGGTTCATTAATAAGAAGTGCAGCGTCCTTTAAAATCGATGGATTAATAGTTAAAGAAAGACATTTTCCAAGTGACAGTAAGCTGATGTATAAATCAGCAAGTGGATGCATGGAACATCTAAATATTTTTAAAGTATCAAATATAAATTCTACACTTAAAAATTTAAGAGAAAAAAACTTTTGGGTTTATGGTTTTGATGCAAGAGGTGAAAAAAATTTTACTGATGTTAAATGGGAAGGGAAAAATGTTCTTCTGTTTGGATCTGAAGGTTTTGGTATGAAAGAGCACACAGGTAAATACGCTGATTTTTTTGTAAAAATAGATATAAATAAAGATATTGAAAGTCTAAATATCTCAAATAGTGCAGCAATTGTGTTTCACCATTTAAGCTATTTAAAAAAAAAGAGTTGATTATTTTACAAATAATTAATAGTTATTGCGCATGCCCTTGTAGCTCAGTTGGTAGAGCAATTGATTTGTAATCAATAGGTCCGCGGTTCGAATCCGTGCGGGGGCACCATCACCTAATCAAATCAACACTAATTATTTTTGCAAAGTTTAAGTTTAACTTAATTTAAACGTTAAGTGTGCCCAGATTGTGCCCAATTAATCTACACTAACAAGTGTAAACATTTTCTCGCCTTTATCACTTACATTTGTTCCGATCTCAAATTTCTTTCCCCAAAAATCTCGATCAATACAAGTCAACCCTAGATTCCCAGAAACATTTTTTCTAGAAACATCAACACTACATGTACTAACTCCATAGGCTTGTGTTGAGTGTGGGTTTTTCCAATTTGCAGCTTTAAAATGATTTTCAAAAGCGCTTGCAATAAAAGCACTATTAGGATCGGTCCAATTATTAATTTTTGGACATAAATCAGGTTGCGCAGTGACTTGATTGGAAACTAATTTATTTAATATAACTTCACTTCCTATACTGCATTTTTGTATTTCAGCTGCCATGAATTTTGCAATATTTTTATGTATTTGTTTCACAGAATTATTTTTTGCTGAAGTGGTATACCCACTATAAGCAACTACTCCTACTGCAGCGAGGATGCCGATGATTGCTACTACGACTAGGAGTTCTATTAATGTAAAACCTTTTTGCTTGGTCACAAAAATTATAACCCACTTAATTCAATATCACTACTGCAAACATGATTTGGAATACTACATTGGGTTCCAGAACAAGGAGTTTTAACACAAGTTATAACTTGGATTTTTGTTCCAGGAGATCTCAACCTATTGTATCCAACATCCGTATCATTAGTAATGTTTCCACCATGAGAAACTGGAGGTTTAGAGTCATAAGGATTTTTAAAATTTGTGTTTAAAGCTTCCACGGTTGCTTTTGCAACAACATCTTTCCAAGTTGCAGTACCACTTTTTGAGCAATCTAATTTTCCTTCCATAGCAGTACTTTCACCTATTGAACATTTTAGAGCTTCTGTCGTAATATATTTAACTACAGCTTTATGATTAGATGTAGCTGCAGATTTTTTTGCCCCACTCGTATACCCACTATAAGCAACGACACCTACCGCAGCAAGAATACCAATGATCGCTACAACGACTAAAAGTTCTATTAATGTAAAACCATTCCGTTTCATATAAAATTAATTAACTTGTTTCTCTTCTTAATTGCTCAATTTTAATTTTTTTTTGTAAGCTTCTACTTTTATCATATAGTAAATTAAATTTAATTTTATTATTAGTTTGAACAGAAATAGATTTTGCATTTCTTACTTCCAGATTATCAGCAACAGCACTAATCGGTCTTTTAGATGGATTTAAATTAGTTATTTTTATTTTAAGTTTATCACCAACTATTTTACCTTTCCATCTTCTAGGTCTAAATGGACTTATAGGAGCAATAGATAATTTTTTTGAATTTAAACTTAAGATTGGTCCATGAACTGAAAGATTATAAGCCGTACTCCCCGCAGGTGTTGAAACTAAAACTCCATCCGCAACTAAATTTTTAATAATTTGTTTTGAGCCATGTTTAATTGATAAGGATGCTGCTTGCCTACTTTGTCTTAAAACTGATACCTCATTAATAGCTAAAGATTTTTTAAATTGATTGTTCTTATTTTTCACTATCATTTCTAGCGGTGAAATTGAGATCATATTAGCATTTGATAAATTCTTAATAATATTTTTTGAAGAAAACTTATTCATTAAAAATCCATAATTTCCTGAATTAATCCCATAAAATCTTTTTTTTGAATTCTTGTTCTTCTTTAATGTTTCAAGCATAAAACCGTCACCACCAATTACAATTATAAGACCATTTTGTTTAAATTGATGTCTATTAATTTTTTTTAAAAGTGAATTTTTAATACTTGATGATTTTTTATTTCTGTCACAAATAATTTGAGGTTTACTCATTTAGTGGTGCCCTCGGCCAGACTCGAACTGGCACTCCGCAAGCGGCAAGGATTTTAAGTCCTTTGTGTCTACCAATTTCACCACGAGGGCATTAATGAATTTCATGAGTGTTTATGCTAATATTTATAATTGAACAAGTGTAATAAGTAAATTTTTTTTATTTTATCTCCATGGTTTCTAGTCTGTTTCTAGTTATCCTATAATATCCTATTTAAGATTTCATCATCTAGAATAACTTTACATATCAATAAATAAACAACACCTGTAATAAATGCATTTAGTTTGTTCTTGAACATGTACTCCAGAATTTTATTTATTGTACTGTCTTTCTTATCTGTCATTTTAAATTCTTTTTTTAATATCTCTGATTATCTTAGACGCTTGTTCGTTTTCGATAAATTCCCCAAAACGTTTTTCAGTGTCTTTCAGAGTTTTAATGTCTTGTTCTGATAGTTTACTATTTAATGATTTATTATATATATTTTCAATTTTTTTGAAGTAAATATGTGCCATTAGCTTTTTATAATATTTATATGGTGTAGGAAATCCTATATATCTAAATATGATTACAATAGTGAAAATGTAGGATAAATTAACTCCAAATTTATCAATAAAGGCTGCAAATTTAAAAGGTAAATATTTATACAAAAAAGGTAATGATCCAAAAGGCATCTCAATAATTTCTTTTGCTCGTTTGTTTACTTCAAGATTTTTTATGTACTCCATTGATGGAAACGATGATGCATCAGAAATTATATTAGGTTCTTTAAATTCTTCTTTTAATATCAAAGAAATTGCAACTACAATTGATGGATCCAAATTTTTTTTTGCCACCAAATCAACTGGTAATGATACAACTTGTATATCTTCATTAGGAATATTATTTCTTAAATCAAATCCACCTGCTTGTACTATTTCTGGATACAAATAGTCGAATCTTCTCGAAATTGCTTTTGAATTTTTAAGTGAAAAAATCTTTAAATTAGGATTTGTACCTAGTTTAAAAACGAATTGATTGTTTGCTGGCAACAAAAAAAAACCTACATCTAATTCACCTTTTTCCATCATATCAAAGTGAATAGAATGTGTTTGGTCAATAAATGTAGTATTTTCATCATTCACTCCATAGAGATTTAATATTGTTTCTGCTAATAATCTAGTTCCAGAGTTTTCTGGACCAATACCAACCTTTAACCCTTTAAAATCAGCTAAAGAATTTAATTCTAAATCTTTACGATAAAAAATAAATAGAGGTTCTAATATCAAGGAACCAAGGGCTTCTACGTTTTTGAATTGAGCATTTTTTAAATCCTGAGCTACAAAACCTACATGTATATTTTTATTTTTATCGTTAATATCATCTACTATTTTAACAGTATCTTCGCGATTAATAACTTCTGCATTAATATTATAATCTTTTAATCTTTTTTTTAGGACATTGGCTGAAGTGTCAAAAAAACCACCTTTCGGACCCGCTTCAATATAAATTAACTGATCCTTAAAGAAACTTGAAATTAAAAGAAATATGAATGTAAATAAAATTAAATATCCAAGGAGAGATAATTTTTTAGACATAAAATATTATACCTAGACTCACTGGCGAGCACAATATAATCGCACCCACCAAGGAAATAGGCGTTTTTAATGACTCAAGATTAACAAATCCTGAACCATAAGTCTATTTGCTTAGATCTTTGATTTTCAAGTTTTGACGCAAGGACAATTAATGACATTGTGTGCTTATTAAGTATCAAATAATTTGTTAAAATGAGTAAATCAGGCATGGGTATAGACGGAGTAACTGAACCAATATATTTTCTAATAACTGCTATTGGTTTTGTAATAGTAAGCTTTATTAATTATAGAAAAAATGGAAAAACTTTAGAAACAAAGTATCTTTCTGGATTAGCTGTTTTCTTTATAGTTTGTTTTATTATTTTAAATTTTTATTAATCTTTATTAATGCGGGACTAGTTAATTATACTTAATGAAAAAAGATTTTGTTAAATCTCACTTAAAAAAAAAAGCACAATCAAAGCTTGCTTTATCAATTAGCATATTTATTGTGCTTTTAACCTCAACTGGATACATTTTTAATTCTAAAGGAGTAATTTTTCTATTTTATATTTCTTGCTTTGTATTTCTCTACAATTTTGTAATCCACTACTTATTAGAAAAGTTTGATATTTAACCATGATTAAAACCCTCATTAAATTAAAGATGTTAAAATTTGTACTAATTGGTGGTGTATCAGCAGCTTATGCTTTGAAAAGATATTGTGAAAAAAAAAATGAAGTAAAAAGTAAAAGATATAAAAAAACTTTGCTTCTTACACGATAAAATTTTTGTGTTCGTTTCTATTGAAATTTATCGATTAAAAAAACTATTTAATTTATCTTCCTGGTTTCTAGTTTACTTCTACTTTGAATGAATTTATTATTCATTTTTTCTAATGAAAAAAGTATTTAAAATCCTTATTTTCACTGATCTTGATGGAACGCTTCTAGATAGAGATACATTCAAATTTGATATTATCAGAGACTATCTAAAAAGACTACTTTCCGAAGGTATTCATATAATACCCAATACAAGCAAAACAGAAAAAGAGATTTTAGAATTTAACAATGAGTTAGGGTCAAGTTTGCCTTATATTGCTGAGAACGGCGCAGTAATAAAAGGTTTAGATTTGCTAGACTCTTATTTACCTAATGAATTAATCTTAAGTAAAGAAAAAGATTATTTAACAAAAATTTTTGAAAAATCAGTTCCAGATAATTTACAAAATAAGTGTAAATGGTTATCTCTGATGGATAAGAAGAATCAAAGTTTCATTTTTGGTTTAAAAGATGAAAAACTTAAAATGGCTTTAGATCGAAAATACACTATTCCATTTGTATTTGAGGGAAATAAAAATGAAAAAAAAGAACTATATAAAATTGTAAAAAGAAAGGGTTTAACTTTACAGGAAGGCGGTAGAGTTATTAATTTAACTGATAAAGTCAATAAAGCTAAAGCACTCAAAGTATTTGTCAGATTTTTTAAAAAAAAAAATCAAAACGTAAAAACAATTGCGGTTGGAGATAATTACAATGATTTAGATATGCTTAAAACGAGTGATTTTCCTTGCTTAGTGTTTAATGATAAATTTATATTAGACCAAATTCCAATAAATGATTTAATAACAACAAATAAGCCATCTCCCGAAGGCTGGGCTGATGTGATCAAAATGGCTCTGGCTAAAATAAATAAAAATTAATAAGATATTCTTATGAGTGATTTCTCTCAAAATGGAATAATTTCAACACTTCATGATTTTGGAACTAAATCAACATCAGTCATAGAAAAAGATCTGCTTAAATTTTCAAAAGAAAGAAAAATGGAATTAATTTTACCATGTCTTTACTCAGAGCTAGAAGGAACAGCACTACCTAATATAGTTGAAGAAATAAGTAAGACCAAGTATTTAGACCATATTATCGTGGGTCTTGATAGAGCAAATGAAAATCAAGCAAAAAAAGCTTGGAAGTTTTTTAAAAAATTAAAATCTCCTTTTTCAATTCTTTGGAATGATGGTCCAAGTTTAAAAAGTCTTAATAAAGAGTTAAAAAAAAAAGATCTTGCTCCTGGCGAACTCGGAAAGGGAAGAAATGTTTGGTATTGTCTTGGAATGTCAATAGCCAGAAATACTGCTCGTTCTGTTGCTCTTCATGATTGTGATATAAAAACTTACGACAGAAGAATGCTGGCAAAACTTTTTTATCCAGTTGTAAATCCTCTTTTTAATTTTGAATTTTGTAAAGGATATTATCCAAGAGTAGCAAATGAAAAAATGAACGGACGCGTTGCCCGACTACTTGTTTTTCCTTTATTAACAGCCCTAGAAAAAACTATTGGAAAAAGTGATTACTTGGAATTTATGAAATCATTTAAGTACCCATTAGCAGGTGAGTTTTCATTTAGACGTAACGTTTTACCTGAACTAAGAATTTCTTCAGATTGGGGAATTGAAGTTGGAATTCTATCTGAAATGCAAAGAAGTTTTTCTCCTCAAAATATATGTCAAGTTGATCTAGCTGATACTTATGATCATAAGCACCAAGTTTTATCTCTTGATGATGAGACTAAAGGTCTTTCAAGAATGTCTATAGATATAATAAAAACATTTATTAAAAAATTAGCAACTCAAGGAAATTCATTTAGTAGAGAAAAATTTAGATCTTTAAAAGCAACTTATTATAGATCTGCTTTAGATCTTATTGATATATATAGAAGTGATGCTGATATGAATGGTCTAAAATTTGATTCTCATACTGAAGAAAAGGCGGTTGAATTATTTGCACTGAATATAATGAAAGCTGGTGAAGCTTTTATTCTAAATCCAATGGATACACCTTTTATACCAACTTGGAGTAGAGTAAAAAGCGCAATTCCAGATTTTCT
>CACFMU010000027.1:0-10341 GCA_902567435.1 uncultured Pelagibacteraceae bacterium | reverse complement strand
TGCAAAAATTTTATCATTTACTTTCTTACAATTTATTTTAGTTTCTTTAAGCTTTTTATGTCTGGTTTTTTCATTTGTATTTTCTGATTTTAGCAACGAAACAGTATTTAATAATTCGCATACAACGAAACCACTTTTTTATAAAATATCAGGTACATGGGGAAATCATGAGGGCAGTCTATTACTCTGGTTACTTGTTTTAACTTTATTTATATTTTTATTTTTAGTTAAAACAAAAAAACAACCAGTAAAATATAAGATTTTAACTTTATTATTTCAGCAAATTATAATTATTGGTTTTTTTATTTTTTTAATACAAACATCAAATCCATTTAATTATATATACCCAACACCAGAAGAAGGCTTAGGGTTAAATCCTATTTTACAAGATCCAGCTTTAGCAATCCATCCACCAATTTTGTATTTAGGATATGTCGGTTCATCAATTATTTTTTCTTCAGCTTTAGCTGCTACTTGTCTTAATATGATATCTAAAAAATGGGCATCACATATAAAAAAATGGGTTCTAATTTCATGGGTATTTCTTACGTTAGGAATTTTGTTAGGATCAATTTGGGCTTATTATGAATTAGGGTGGGGAGGTTTCTGGTTCTGGGATCCAGTTGAAAACGTATCATTAATGCCTTGGTTAGCATTAACAACACTTTTACACTGTATCTTGGTATTAGAAAAAAAACAAATCTTAACATCATGGGTAATAATTTTATCTATCTCGACATTCACATTAAGTATGTGTGGTACGTTTTTAGTAAGATCTGGAATTTTGAACTCTGTTCATACATTTGCTAATGATCCAGGAAGAGGATTATTTATCTTAGTTTTTCTATTTTCTTTAATCTTGATTTCACTTTTTGTTTTTTTCTTTTTTCATAAATCTACACAAAATGAATTAAATAATTTTTCATGGCTTAGCAAGGAAACATCAATAATAATTAATAATTGGTTTATGATGTATTTTTTATCTGTGGTTTTAATTGGTACGGTTTATCCAATTTTTCTTGATGTTTTATCATCTCAAAAAATATCTGTTGGACCGCCATTTTACCATAAGTTAATAGTACCTTTTCTAATACCATTTTTATTGGCAATGGCCATTGGGCCTAAATTGAAATGGGTAAAGTCAAATTTAGAGGATAAATTTTCTTTGATATTGTTACTTATAATTTCAGTTTTAATATCTTTTTTTATCTTAAAAATTTTTGAGGCAAACTTTCTTATCAATACAATTTTAATTTCTAGTGCCGCCTATCTATTTTTCATTACTTTTAGAGATTTTTTTATAAAGAAATTTAATAATATTTCTCAAAATATTGCTCATTTTGGATTTAGTTTATTAATTTTAAGTATTTTATTTAACAGCTTATTTTCAAGTGAAATCATTACAAACTTAAAAGTTGGTGAAACTTTTGAAGATTTAAACACAAAAATAATTTTGAAAAGCATCGAGCAAAAAGAGGAAAAAAATTTTAAATCTATTATTGCAAATTTTAATATAGAAAATTCAAAGGGTATTATAGAAAATTTATCTCCTGAACTAAGAATTTATAATCAGCCCAATATTGTAACTAGTGAAGCAGATATTAAAACAACAATGATGTCAGATAAATTTATAGTGATTAATGTCGTTCAAAATCAAGATTATTTTAATGTTAGATATCAAGTTAAACCATTTATGCTATGGATATGGCTTTCAGTTTTGCTAATTAGTTTTGGTGGATTGTTAAGTTTATTTAAAAAAAATTATGAATAATAAAATATTAAAAATAACTACAACAGCAATATTTATAATTATTTTTGTAGTTTTTTATAAAGCTTTACAGGATACAAATATTTATACTCCAAAAAAAAAATCTAATAACGAAATTCCATTATTTTCTGCAAACTTATTTTATTCAAATAAACAAATAAATTCATCTGAACTTTTTAAATTAGATAAATTTTATTTATTGAATATTTGGTCATCATGGTGTGTTCCATGTAGAACTGAGCATCCTTTGTTAATGGATTTAACTAAAAATAAAAAGATAGAAATAATTGGATTAAATTATAAAGATAAAAAGAACAATGCTGAGAATTTTTTGAATGAACTTGGAAATCCATACCAAGAAATAATTTTTGATAAAGAGGGAATTAACGCAATAGAGTGGGGCGCTTTTGGAGTACCTGAATCATTCTTAATCAACAATGGAATAGTAATTAAAAAATATATTGGACCTCTTAACAAAGAACTAGTTGAAGAAATTAGATTATTAATAAAATGAAAATATTAAAATTATTTTTTATCATTTTTTTTATTTTTTCTTTTAATCATCTTGGAGCAAATACAGATGATATGAAAATTAAAATTACAAAAAATTTACGATGTTTAATTTGTCAGGGACAGTCTGTTTATGACTCAGATTCTGAATTTGCGAATAGCATGAAAGTTTTAGTAGATAAAAAATTAAATGAGGGTTTCTCTGAAAAACAAATATATGATTTTTTTAAAGAAAAATATGGAGAATGGATTTTGTATGATCCTGAACTTAATAAAAATACTTATATTTTGTGGTTATTACCAATATTGATATTTTTAATTGGGGGTGCAATAGTTATTAAAAATTTTAAAATTAGAAAATAATTTAACTGTTATGATGTTTAAAAGAATTTGTTTAAGTGTTTGTTTTTTATTTTTTGTGTCTTCGATAAGTGCTGAAGAAATGAAAAATAATATTCAAAATAATCAGTATAATGTTTATACGGGCATGTTTGATTTTAGTGATGATGGTAAGAAATCAACATTAGTAGGTTTCCAGCATCAAAACGAAAATCTAAATAGAGATACATTTTTAGGAAATCTTTCGCCTATCACTGGCATATTAATTACAGCAGATAGTGCAGGTTACGTTTATACCGGTGTACAAGCTCAATATAAAATTGGGGCATTAAATTTCACACCAAGTTTTACGCCAGGTTTATACCATGAAGGAGATGGGAAAGATCTTGGACATATGCTTGAATTTAAAAGTGAAGTCCAACTATCTCTTAATTTATCAGATAGCTCTAAATTTGGTTTTTCTTATAATCATTTGTCTAATGCAAGTTTGGGAGATAAAAACCCTGGGGCAAATAGTTATATGTTTAATTTTTTGAAAAACTTCTAATAGAAAACTATGAATCTAAATGACTGCCATAATTTTAGTGATTTTCGAAAATTAGCTAAAAAAAG
Organism: uncultured Pelagibacteraceae bacterium; assembly: GCA_902567435.1. Taxonomy (GTDB): domain Bacteria; phylum Pseudomonadota; class Alphaproteobacteria; order Pelagibacterales; family Pelagibacteraceae; genus Pelagibacter. Next base: position 7,112 of record CACFMU010000027.1, on the reverse strand, counting down.
ATTACCATCACCCATATTTCATTATATTGATGGTGCTGCAGATGATGAGATAACTTATGCACGAAATACAAGTGCATTTGATGATGTTGACTTAGTTCCCAATGTTTTAAGAGGTGTGGAGAACGTTGATTTATCAACAACAATATTTGGAAAAAAATTAGATTTGCCATTTTATTTGGCGCCCACTGCTTTGCAAAGATTATTTCACTATGATGGTGAGAGAGCAGTTGGTAAAGCTGCAAAAAAATTTAATACTATGTTTGGAGTATCAGCTTTAGCCACAGTTAGTGTTGAAGAAATATCTTCCATGATTGATACGCCAAAGATGTTTCAGTTTTATTTTCATAAAGATAGAGGTTTAAACGACTCTTGTTTAGAAAGAGCTAAAGCAGCTAAATTTGATGTTATGGCATTAACGGTGGATACTATAACAGGAGGAAATCGAGAAAGAGATTTAAGAACTGGATTTACATCACCACCTAAGCTTACATTATCTAGCTTATTTAGTTTTGCCACAAAGCCAATGTGGGGGATAAATTATTTAACAAAAGGAAAATTTGAATTACCTCATCTTCAAGATTATGTAAAAGAAGGTACTGACACTAACACTTCTATTGGAAATTATTTTTCTACAATGTTGGACCAATCTATGAACTGGAAAGATGCAGAAAAACTCTGCTCTCAGTGGGGAGGTCATTTTGCTTTAAAAGGTGTTATGAGTGTTGAAGATGCAAAAAGAGCAGTTGATATAGGTTGCACAGGTATAATGGTCTCAAATCATGGTGGAAGACAACTTGATGGATCAAGGTCACCGTTTGACCAACTTGCTGAAATTGTTGATGCTGTAGGTGATAAACTCGACGTAATTTGCGAAGGTGGAATACATAGAGGAACACACATGCTTAAAGCCTTATCATTAGGGGCCAAGGCTTGTTCTGGTGGTAGATTATATCTTTATGCATTAGCTGCTGGAGGACAAGCAGGTGTTGAAAGAGCTATTGAAAAGTACAAAACTGAATTAGTAAGAGATATGAAATTAATGGGTTGTACAAAAATTAGTGATCTAAACAGAAGCAATCTAAGATTTAGAAGATAGTAGTGAATTTAAAAGATTGTCACAATTTTAGTGATTTTAGAAAATTAGCTAAAAAGAAATTACCTTCTCCGATTTTTCATTATATTGATGGTGGTGCAGATGATGAGTCGACTTTAAGAAGAAATACAGACTCATTTAATGACTGTGATTTAGTTCCAAATATTTTGGCTAGTGTTGGAAAACCTGATCTATCTACAACTTTATTTGGTAGAAAAATAGATATGCCAATTTTTCTATCGCCTGCAGCCATGCAAAGACTTTATCATCCAGATGGAGACCAAGCATCAGCAAGAGCTGCAGAAAAGTTTAATACATTTTATAGCATGTCATCTATGGGAAATAATACCATTGAGGAGGTTTCAAATATTTCTAGTGGTCCAAAATTATTTCAACTTTATGTTCATAAAGATAGATCAATTTCTGACGATTTAATTGATAGATCTAGAAGATCTGGTTTTGATGCTATGTGTTTAACAGTAGATACTTTAGTTGCAGGTAATAGAGAAAAAGATCATAGAACAGGATTTACTACTCCACCAAAACTTACACTTCAGAGCTTAATGAGCTTTGCTATGCGACCAAAATGGGTTTTTAATTATTTAACCGGAAAAAAATTTGAATTATCTAATGTTAAAAAAAAGACAGATAAAGGAACTAATATTGCAAAGTCCGTAATTGAATACATAAATGAGCAATATGATCCTACAATGGGTTGGAAAGATGCAGAGTATTGTGCAAAAAAATGGAATGGACCTTTTGCTTTAAAGGGTGTGATGTCAGTTGAGGATGCAAAAAAAGCAATAGATATTGGGTGTACAGCAATAATGATATCAAATCATGGTGGAAGACAACTTGATGGATCTAGATCACCTTTTGATCAAGTAAAAGCTATTTCTGATGCTGTGGGAGATAAATTGGAAATAATATTAGATGGAGGGGTTAGGAGAGGAACCCATGTTTTAAAGGCCTTAGCTGCTGGTGCTACAGCATGTAGTTTTGGTAAAATGTTTCTGTTCTCTTTGGCCGCAGGAGGGCAGCAAGGAGTTGAACATTTGTTGCAAAATATGCATGATGAAATTAATAGAAATATGGTATTGATGGGCTGTAAAAATTTAAAAGAATTAAACAGTTCAAAATTAATTTATAGAAAGTAAAGGAGGTACACTAAAATGAAATTAGCTAAAAATTTAGAAAACTTAGGAACAGAGACTGCGTTTAGTGTATTAGCTGAAGCAAAAGCATTAGAGGCCAAAGGTAATCCAATGATACATTTGGGTCTTGGTCAACCAGATTTTAAAACACCCAAACATGTTGTTGAAGCAGCAAAAAAAGCGTTAGATGATGGACATCACGGGTATGTAATGTCTAATGGTATTCCTGAATGTAGGCAAGCAGTAACAAGATGGATTAAAAAAAGATATAACGCTGATATTGACGCTGAAAGAATTTTAATTATGCCAGGTGGAAAACCAACTATGAGTTATGCAATTCAATGTTTTGGAGAGCCAGGTGCTGAAATAATTCATCCTACGCCAGCTTTTCCAATTTATGAATCAATGATTAATTATACTGGCTCAACACCGGTTCCATATGATCTTACTGAAGATAAAGATCTTAAGTTTGATCCAGACAAAATATTATCTCTTATTACTGATAAAACTAGATTGTTAATTTTAATTAACCCAAACAATCCAACAGGAAGTTTTGTTGAGAAACCTGTAATAGATTATTTTGCAAAAGAATTAGAAAAACATCCACATGTTACTATTTTAAGTGATGAAATTTATAGTAGACAAATTTTTGATTATAAAGAAATGCCATCATTTTTTCATTATGAAACATTAAAGGATAGGTTAATAGTTTTAGAAGGATGGAGTAAAGCTTACTCAATGACTGGTTGGAGATTAGGATGGAGTTATTGGCCTAAAGAAATGGTTGCACATGTAAATAAATTATTAATTAATAGCGTATCTTGCGTAAATGCAGCTGCACAATTTGCTGGAATAGCAGCACTAGATGGTCCAGATGACTCTATTAATGATATGTTAGATAAATTCACTTTAAGAAGAAATTTAATTCATAAAGGCTTAAATGACCTACCCGGCATAGAGTGTAGCTTACCAGGTGGTGCTTTTTATGCATTTCCAAAAGTAAAAGGTACAGGTATGACTGGTTCTGAATTTTGTAAAAAAGCTATGCATGAAGCTGGAGTTGCTATAGTTCCAGGAACAGCATTTGGTAAAACTTGCCAAGATTATGTAAGATTTAGTTTTGCTGCATCTAGAGAAAACATACAGCAGGCCTTAGAAAATATAGGCAAGATGCTTTCTAAATAAGCTGTATTTTTTTATTTTTTTTTATTAATATTAAAAATTATGAATGATCAAGTTGAAATAGAATTAAAAAATCTCTTAAACACTAGATACTCTACCTCTGAATCTACTAGAGGAAATTACGCTAGAGGAGAAGATACATATGACCCAATATTATCAAAGGCAGTAGTCTTTCCAGAAAGTAATGAAGAAGTCTCAAAAATATTAAAATTATGTAATGAAAATAAAATTCCAGTTATTCCATTTGGTACAGGTACTTCATTAGAAGGTAACGTAGTAGGAAATGAAAAAGGTATAACTATAAGTTTGGAGAAAATGAATAAAATTTTAAGCGTAAATGCTGGAGATTTTGATTGTAGAGTTCAGGCTTGTGTTACAAAAGAACAACTAAATGAGTATTTAAGAGAAGATGGAGTTTTTTTTCCAATTGATCCAGGAGCCAACGCTGCTTTAGGTGGTATGGCCTCAACTTCAGCATCAGGAACAATGGCTGTAAAATATGGAACCATGAAAACAGTTATTTCAGGTTTAACGGTTGTTTTACCAAATGGAGATATCATTAATACAGGAGGTAGAACTAAAAAAACTTCGGCAGGATATAATTTAACTAATTTATTTATTGGATCAGAAGGAACCCTAGGTATTATAACCGAAGTTCATTTAAGATTATCCCCAATACCAGAAAGTATTATGAGTGCAGTATGTCATTTCCCCTCCCTGGAGGATGCAGTCATGACTGCTCAACAGGTTATTCAGTACGGGGTACCAATAGCAAGAATTGAAATGTTAAATGCAGATCAGATGGGTATTAGTATTGATTACTCAAAATTAAAGGATATTGAGGCTGTACCAACATTATTTTTTGAATTTCACGGATCAGAGTCTTCAAATCAAGAAAATATTAAAATTGTAGAAGAATTATCAAAAGATAATAAAGGTAGTTCATTTAAATGGGCTAAAGATTTAGAAGATAGAAATAAACTTTGGCAAGCAAGATGGGACGTATACTATTCTGTTAAAGCCTTAAATAATAATGGAAGAGTTTATTCAACAGATGTATGCGTCCCAATTTCAAAGATTACAGAGTGTGTCAAGTTTGCAGAGGAAAAAGCAAAAGAATTTGGTGTTAGAGCTCCGATGGTTGGCCATATGGGGGACGGTAATTTTCATGTAGTTTTGCCATATGACCCTGAACAAAAAGATATTTATAAAAAACTTAGAGCATTTAATGGCACATTAATCAGAAAAGCCCTAGAGCTTGAGGGAACTATTACAGGAGAACATGGAGTAGGGCTACATAAAAAAGAGTACTTACTTGAACAACACCCTGACAGTATTCCAGTGATGAAATCAATTAAAAGAACATTAGATCCAAACAATATAATGAATCCAGGCAAGATATTCGATCTTAACTAATAATAAAAAAATTTTATGAAAAAAATTTTAATAACTAGAAAATTATTACGATCTTGCGAGGATAAAGCCAAAGAAACATTTGAAGCTAATTTTAATTTAAATGATGAATTATATTCCCAAAAAAAATTAATTGAGTTAAGCGCAGGTCAAGATGGAATATTATCATCTTTAACAGACAAATTAGATAGCGATACAATTAATGCACTTCCAGAATCTGTTAAGATTATTTCAAATTTTGCGGTTGGATTTGGAAACATAGATTTAGAAGTTGCAAAAAATAGAGGCATAACAGTAACAAATACTCCAGATGTTTTGACTGATGCTACGGCAGAAATAGGAGTTTTACTAATATTGGGTGCTTGTCGAAGAGCTGCAGAGGGGATTGATAGTGCAAAAGAAGGTGGATGGAAATGGTCAGCAGATTACTTAATAGGAAAACAATTAACTGGCGCGAGACTTGGAATACTAGGTATGGGTAGAATTGGTCAAAAAATTGCAAAAGTTGCAAAATCTTTAGGAATGGTAATTCATTATCACAATCGATCAAAGCTTAGTGCGGATAAAGAAGATGGTGCAACTTATCATGACAATTTGAAAGATCTTCTTTCCGTGTCGGATGTTCTATCAGTTTGTTGTCCAGCTTCTAAGGAAACTGTTGATATGATTAATAAGGATACTATTGAATATCTACCTAAAGGTGCAGTAGTAACGAACGTCGCAAGAGGCGATATAATTGAAGATGAAGCATTAATTGACGCTCTCAATAGGAGAAAAGTTTATGCAGTTGGGTTAGATGTTTATAAAAATGAGCCAAATTTAAATCCTGGATATTTGAAACACAAAAGTGCATTTATTCTTCCACATTTAGGTAGCGCAACTAAAGAAACTCGAACAGCAATGGCCAATCTAGCAATAGATAATATTGATGAGTTTTTTAAAACTGGAAATTGTAAAAATAAAGTAAATAGATAGTTTATTTCAACCCTAAATTGTATAAAAGTTTATATGTGGTCAATGTGACCAACTTTTTAGAGGGACTCTATTTAAAATCTATGTTTTATTCTCGAAGTTAATTAACTATTAAAGAGGAGAGAACAAATGATTAAAAGTAAAAAATCATTAAAAGGTGCAAAAACACCTTCAAGACGTAAGTTCTTTAAAGCAGCAGCAGCAACAGGTGCAGCAGCAGCAACAGCTGTAGCAATGCCAAATGTGGCTTTTGGTGCTCCATTAACTTTAAAGATGCAAGCAGCTTGGCCTTCAGGCGCAAACATCTTTTTTGAAATGGCAGGAGATTACGCAAAAATGGTTAGCGACATGTCAGGAGGAGAATTAAAAATTGATCTTCAACCTGTTGGAGCAATTGTAAAAACTTCAGAAATTGGACAAGCAGTAAGTTCAGGTGTAGTTGATATGGGTCACTGGGTGACTGCATATTGGTACGGTAAGAATGCTGCAGCTTCACTTTTTGGAACTGGTCCTTCATACGGAATGTCATCTCAAGAAGTTATGGGATGGATGGAGTATGGTGGAGGAAGAGCATTATACGAAGAAGCAGTTAAAAGTGTAGGATTTAACTATACTGGTTTCTTCCATATGCCGATGCCAGCACAACCATTTGGTTGGTTTAAAAAGAATGTAACAAAAGTATCTGATGTTAAAGGCATGAAGTATAGAACTGTTGGTCTAGCGACTAACGTTTTAACTGCTATGGGAATGGTCGTAAGACAATTACCTGGTGGTGAAATCCAGCCGGCTATGAAAACTGGTTTGATTGATGCTGCAGAGTTTAACAACCCAACATCAGACTCACAGTTTGGAATGCAAGACGTCTCTAAACATTATCACTTAGGAAGTTTCCACCAATCTCAGGAAATGTTTGAAATTCCTATGAATACTAAGAGACTAAACAGCCTTGATCCTAAACATCAAGCTATCTTGAAAAATGCTGCTTATGCCGCAAACTCAGATAACTACTTTAAGGCACTAGTTAGATATTCTACTGACTTAGGTAAATTGATGAATGAGCATAAGGTAAATGTTTACCAAACATCTGATGCTATCCTAGCAGAACAATTAAAAGGTTGGGATAAAATCATTGCTGAGTTCTCAGGTAAAGATGCTTTCTTTAAGAAGGTAGTAGACTCGCAAAAAGCATACGCTAAGAGAACTATGAAGTATCTGTTGATGAATCAACCGAACTACAAATTAGCTTATGAAAATGAGTTTGGTCCAATTGCAAAAGTTAAAATTTAATTAACTTTTAA
>CACFMU010000026.1:0-10367 GCA_902567435.1 uncultured Pelagibacteraceae bacterium | reverse complement strand
AAATTGTTTTGTATAAAATTCATTAATTCTATCAATAACAACTTTCGGTTTTTGAGATGAGTTTGCGCTATCTAAATAAACTAAATCATTATTATGAATTTTTTCATCAAAAATTAGATCTTTTTTAAATTTACCAATATCATTTCCTAAAACCACAGGTTGTGATAAACCAACAGTTGGAGGAAAGATAATTGAAAATTATTAATCAATATAAAGCTGTTTCTTTTTTTATATATTTATCTAAATTTTTTACTAATTCACCTTCAGTTTTTGAAAAAAAATGATTTGCATCCCCAACTGTTTGAAATTCAACTTTAATACCTTTTTGAGCACTTAATCTTTTATCTAGTTCTGTAATATACTCCAAAGGAACAAGCTCATCTTTTTTTCCATATATCATTAAGCCTGATGTTGGACATGGAGATAAAAAAGAAAAATCATAAACATTAGGTTGTGGTGAGATTGCAATAAATCTATTTATTTCGGGTCTTCTCATTAACAATTGCATTGCAATTAATGAACCAAAAGAAAATCCAGATACCCAACATTGTGAATTATCGAAGTTTTCTCTTTCTAACCAGTCTAATGCAGCTGCTGCGTCTGCTAATTCACCTTGACCATTATCAAATTCACCATCACTTTTTCCTACACCTCTAAAATTTACTCTACAGACTGAAAAGTCATTATCCATAAAAGTGTGAAAAGTATCTACGACCACTTTATTATTCATTGTTCCACCATATTGAGGATGAGGTTGAAGCACTAATGCAATTGGAGAGGTATTTTTTTTACTTTTATAATATTTAGCCTCAAGTCTTCCAGCAGGTCCTGGAATGAATATCTCTAAAATTTTGTTTTCCATGTGCGATATTGATTATTATTCTCAAAAAAAAGTTACGTTTATCATAACTGAGCGACAATATGTTAATTTTTTTTTTAAAACTATACTTGACCAATTTAGTCAGGTATGTATAAAAAGCCTCAAATTTAAAGGGTAATATGAAACTGACTTCAAAAGGTAGATATGCTGTGATGGCATTAGTTGACTTAGCTAGGTTTGACAACATCAATCCAGTGTCTTTGAGAGATATATCTTTAAGACAAGGTATCTCGCTAGATTATCTTGAACAAATTTTTTCTAAACTGAAAAAAGACCAAATTGTTAAAAGTATAAGAGGAACGCAAGGGGGATATGTTTTATCTAAAAAACCAAATGAAATAAAACTTACTAATATATTTCATGCAGTTGATGAAAAAGTTAAAACTGTACAATGCAAAAAAGAGTCTAAAAAAGGATGCAATGGTAAGGCAACTAAGTGTGTAACGCATAATCTTTGGGATGAATTAGAAAATCACATTAACAGTTTTTTCGATAAAAAAAGTTTAGAAGATTTATTAAAATCTAACAATGAGAATAGAATATAAAATGGATAATAGACAAAAAGAGATAGAAAATTTAAAAGATTATAAATATGGTTTTTCGACTGATATTGAAAATACTAAAGCTCCAAAAGGATTAAATGAGGATGTAATAAAATTTATCTCAAATATCAAGAAAGAACCTTCTTGGATGCTTGAATTTAGATTAAAAGCTTTTGAAAGGTTTAAACAACTTAAAGAGCCAGATTGGCAAAAACCCAAATATCCGAAAATTGATTATCAAGATTTATATTATTATTCAGCACCAAAGAGCATGGATGATAAACCAAAAAGTTTAGATGAGCTTGATCCAAAACTTTTAGAAACATATAAAAAACTTGGTATCCCTCTTCAGGAGCAGGCAAGATTGAATGGTATAGCAGTTGATGCAGTATTCGACTCGGTATCAGTTGCCACAACTTTTAGAGAAGAGCTATCTAAATTAGGAATTATCTTTTGCCCTATATCTGAAGCAATTCAAAACCATCCAGAATTAGTTAAAAAGTATCTCGGATCTGTAATTCCTACAACTGATCATTTTTTTGCCACTCTTAATTCTGCTGTTTTTACAGATGGATCATTTGCCTACATACCAGAAGGTGTAAAATGTCCAATGGAACTGTCTACCTATTTTAGAATAAATGCATCAAACACAGGTCAGTTTGAAAGAACTTTGATTGTTGCGGATAAAGGAAGTTACGTAAGTTATTTATAAGGTTGTACGGCACCAATGAGAGATGAAAATCAATTACATGCTGCAAATGTAGAGCTAATTGCACTTGATGATGCTGAAATAAAATATTCAACAGTTCAAAATTGGTACCCAGGAGATAAAGATGGAAAGGGTGGAATATATAATTTTGTAACTAAGCGAGGTTTATGTAAAGGTAGAAATTCTAAAATTTCGTGGACTCAAGTTGAAACTGGATCAGCTATTACATGGAAATATCCAAGCTGTATATTAAAAGGTGATAACTCAGTTGGAGAATTTTATTCTATTGCAATCACTAATAATCATCAAAAAGCTGATACTGGAACTAAAATGATCCATTTAGGTAAAAATACAAAAAGTAAAATCATATCAAAAGGAATAAGTGCTGGATTTTCTGATATGACATATAGAGGTCTTGTAGATATTTCACCAAAAGCCTCGAATTCTAATAATTATACGCAATGTGACTCATTATTAATGGGTAATAAATGTGGAGCACATACAGTTCCATACATAAAAAATAAAAATTCAGAGTCTAATATTGCTCATGAGGCAACAACATCAAAAATAAGTGAAGAGCAGTTACATTATTGTCAACAAAGAGGTTTGAATGCAGAAGAGGCTGTAGGATTAATAGTAAACGGATTTTGTAAAGAAGTTTTACAACAGTTGCCTATGGAATTTGCAGTTGAAGCTCAAAAACTCGTAGGAATAAGTTTGGAAGGAAGTGTAGGATAATGTTAAAAATTAATCACTTAAAAGCAAAAATAGATAATAAAGATATATTAAAAGATCTCTCACTTAATATAAATCCGGGAGAAGTTCATGCAATAATGGGACCTAATGGGTCAGGTAAAAGTACCTTATCAAATATTTTGTCAGGAAAAAAAGGATACGAAGTTTCTGGAGAAATTCTTTTTGAAGATAAGGATTTATTTGAACTTGAAACTGAAGAAAGAGCTCACAAAGGAATTTTTTTAGCCTTTCAATATCCTTTAGAAATTCCAGGAGTGAATACAAATATATTTTTAAAAACTTCATTAAATGCCGTGAGAAAAGCAAGAGGTGAAAAAGAATTAGATGCTATTGAATTTCTTAAATTGGTAAAGGAAAAATCAAAAGAACTTAAATTTGATGAAGAAAAATTGAACCGACAATTGAATGTTGGTTTTTCTGGAGGAGAAAAGAAGAAAAATGAAATTTTACAAATGTCAATGTTGTCTCCTAAGCTATCCATTTTAGACGAAACAGACTCAGGTCTAGATATTGATGCATTAAAAATTGTAGCAGATGGAGTTAACACTTTAAGAAATGATAAAAATTCATTTCTAATAATTACACACTATCAAAGATTACTTGATTACATCAAACCTGATTATGTTCATGTTTTAATGGATGGAAAAATAATTAAATCTGGAGGAGCAGATCTTGCTCTAGAATTAGAAAAAAGAGGATACGAAAATTTTAATTAAATGAAAGAACAATTACAAAAAGATTTTGATAATATTGTAAAAAATTTAAATTTATCTCAAAAAGATATTAAAATAAAAAAATTTTATTTAGATAATTTTATTAATAGAGGGTTTCCAAATAGAAGAGAGGAAGATTGGAAATTTTCAGATCTTAATCAAATAATAAAAAAAGATATTGGAGAACTAAGTTTTTATAGTGATTTCACACACACTAATAAAGTTGATACCTCAGTATTTGTTGACGGTTTAGAACATAATAAAATAGTTTTTATAAATGGTAGAATTGAAAAAATTGATTTTGATTATGAGCAAAAAGATAAAATAGAAATAATTGATCAATCTGAAAGTATTAATAAATTAAATCATAATTCTTTATCTGATCTAAATCATGCATTTACAAATAAATCATTCAAAATATTGGTTAAAAATGGTTATCAATTAGCAAAACCACTTATTATTTATCATACAACTAACTCAAAAATATGGTCTAAAAACATTAATCTAAGACTAGAATTTGAGCTAGATAAAAATAGCTCTCTACGTTTGATTGATTTATTTAATGACACATCTGAAAAAAATTTTTTAAATATATTCTATAATTTTGATTTAAAAGAAAATGCTGTTTTAAAAAACTATAAGGTAGATAAATTTGAAAATAAAAATATTAAATACTCGTTTAATAATATTGAACAAGATAAAGATAGTATTTCTGAAACATTTATTTTATCAGCAGGATCAAATTTTTTTAAAAATGAGATTAATTGTAATTTAAATGGGAAATATTCTTCTGCTTTTGTAAATGGTATTTTTTCTTTAAATGATAATAAACATCATGAAATAAGAACAATAATAAATCATCTAACTGAAAACACTAAAAGTTATCAATTAATAAAAAGTGTTTTAGAAGATAGCGCTAAAGCAGCATATCAAGGCAAAATATTTGTTAATTCTGATGCACAAAAAACTGATGGATATCAGTTAAGCAAAGCAATTCTATTAAACAAAGATTCAGAATTTAACGCAAAACCAGAACTAGAAATCTATGCTGATGATGTTAAATGTTCTCACGGCTCAGCCTCAGGTAGCTTAAATGAAGACTCTATATTTTATTTAATGTCTAGAGGATTAAATTATCAACAATCAAGAGAACTACTTATCAATGGTTTTTTGCTTGATGTAGTAGAAAAAATTACTGACCCGGAAATTAAAAATTTAATTAAAAATTTAATAGGAATAAAAGAATGAATATAGATCAAGTAAAACAAGAATTTCCAATTTTTGATGAAAAAATTCATAATAATGATTTAGTTTATTTAGATAGCGCAAACTCATCTCAAAAACCGAAAGTTGTTATTGATAGAATTAATGAATTTTATACAAAACAATTTTCAAATGTTGGAAGAAGCGTACATTATTTAGCTGTCGCAGCGACAAACTTATATGAAAACACAAGAACTTCAGTTCAAAGATATATAAATGCTAAAGATATTAATACTTTAATTGTTATTAGTTCTTGCAAGAATATATAGCCCAAAATAATTCCAAATATTGGTATTAGGTAAGAAACTTGAGATTGAAAGATTAAACCATTATTCTTTAGAATTCTAAATCTCAATAACCAAGCAATACCAGTTGGCACAATACCAAGATAAATTACAGATATGAGTGAGTCTGTTCTTGGAATTTTTTGCCAAGGTTGCTCTATAAAAATTACTAATGGAATTAAAATTATAATTGCCCAGATTAAAATTGAACCAGTTACATTTTCATTTTTCTTTTTGCTAATTTTTAAGGTTAAAACACCACCTATTACATAACATGTTGATCCAAGTAATATTAACAATGCTGAAATAAAATTATTTTCATCAATTAAGATATTGTCTGAAAATAAAAATATTATTCCTGAAAAACCAATTAAAATTCCAAATGTTTTAACTAAATTAAATTTTTCATTTTTAGTATAAAAATGACCTAAAACTGTAGAACTCAAAGGTGTTGTTGACATTAAAATAGCTGCAAGATTACTCTGAACAGATTTTACTCCATAAGCTATTAAAAAAAATGGAGCTACCAAGTTAATAAATCCAATCATTGCAAACCAATGCCAGTCTTTTGAAAAAGCCTCAATTTTAATATTTTTATAATAACAAAGAAGCAAAACTGGAATAGCTCCAAAAAAAACTCTTAAAAAAGCAATGGTTACTGGTCCAAAAGAATAAGTTGCAATCTTTATGTTAAAAAATGCTGAGGCCCAAATTAGAGCTAATACAGTTAATAATATGTAATCAATTAATTTTGGTTGTCTCATTCAGTAATTTCTTTTATTTCGCCAGAGGTTAGTTTGGTTAATTGATTAAATTCTATTTTGAAAACACAATTTGGGTGACCTGCAGCTGCAAAAACTGTTTTAAATCTTTCTAGATTAGTATCAATATAGATTTTTACTTTATTTATGTGCCCTACTGGAGAAACGCCTCCAATCGTGTACCCAGTTATTTTTTTTACATCATCTGGTTTTGCCATCGAGACATCCTTTTCATCTAAAATTTTTTTAAGTTTATTTAATGAACACCTTTTGTCTCCTGAAACTAAACAAAGAACAAAACTATTCCCCGTGCTAAAAAGCAAACTTTTAACAATTGCTCCAACATTACAACCTAAAGCTGTAGCTGCATCTTCTGCTGTCCTTGCTGTTTTCTCTAGACATAAAATTTTAAGATTTTTATCAAATTCTTTGATTGATTTTTCAGCTCTTTTAACAGGTTCTTTCTCTAAAATAGGACTCACTGGTTTTAAATTATTTGTTTAATAATATTGCATAAATACACCACTTATGTAAAAATTGCATAGGTGTTATTTATTAAATAAGCAATATCTTTTGCGATTTTTTTGTTAATTACCACTCATAAAATTATATAGGAGACAAAATGAGCGCAGCAAATGTTTTAAAATTTATTAAAGAAAAAGAAGCAGAATTTGTAGATCTTAGATTTACTGATCCAAGAGGAAAACTGCAACATTTAACAATAGATACTTCAGTTGTTGATGAAGATATGCTTAATCAAGGTGTGTTCTTTGATGGCTCATCTATTGCTGGTTGGAAAGCTATTAACGAGTCTGACATGATTTTAAAACCTGACACTGCTAGAATGTTTATGGATCCATTTACTTCTCATAATACTGTGGTGTTATTTTGTGATATTTTAGATGCTGTGAAAAAATCTCCTTATGAAAGAGATCCTAGAGGTGTTGCAAAAAAAGCTGAAGAGTATTTAAAATCTTCTGGTATTGGTGATAAAGCGTTCTTTGGTCCTGAGCCAGAGTTTTTTGTATTTGACGATGTAAGAATAAACAATGATCCAAATAATACTGGGTTTGTTTTAGATAGTAAGGAAGGTCCTTATAATTCTGGAAAAGTTTATGAAAATGGAAACATGGGACACAGACCTCCTGTAAAGGGTGGTTATTTTCCTGTACCACCAGTTGATAGTGAGCAAGACATGCGTGGTGAATATTTAAAAAATTTAAAAGAAGTTGGAATTAAAGTTGAAAAACATCACCATGAAGTAGCTCCAAGTCAGCATGAGCTTGGTATGTACTTTGGTACTTTAGTTGATCAAGCAGATAATGTTCAATTATATAAATATATTGTTCAAATGGTTACTCATTCTTTTGGAAAGACAGCAACGTTTATGCCTAAACCAGTTGCAGGTGATAATGGTTCAGGTATGCACATTCACCAATCTATTTGGAAAGGAGATACTCCAGTATTTTCTGGTGATGCTTATGCAGGATTATCAGAAACAGCTTTACATTATATAGGTGGAATTTTAAAACATGCTAAAGCAATCAACGCATTTGCCAACTCTACTACAAACAGTTACAAAAGATTAGTCCCAGGTTTTGAAGCTCCTGTACTTCTTGCTTATTCAGCAAGAAATAGATCTGCTTCTTGTAGAATACCTATTACGCTAAGCAAAAAAGGTGCAAGATGTGAAATTAGATTCCCCGATGCATCAGGAAACCCTTATTTAACTTTTGCAGCTATGCTTATGGCTGGACTTGATGGAATAAAAAATAAAATTCATCCAGGCGAGTCTTTTGATAAAGATTTGTATGAATTGCCGCCAGAAGAGGTAAAAGCTATCCCAACTGTTTGTGGTTCTCTAAGAGAAGCCATGGAAAGTTTAGATAAAGATAGAGAGTTTTTAACTCAAGGTGGAGTATTTACAGATGATCAAATTGATGCTTACATTGCACTTAAATTTGAAGAGATTCACAAGTTTGAACATGCACCTCATCCAGTTGAGTTTGAGATGTATTACAGTAGCTAATTAATTACTGTTTAGTTGTTGCTATTGTATCTTTGTTAACACCTTTTTTTACGACGTAGTCTTGAGTGCCGTTTGCACCAGTTTCTACTTCTTTACGTAAATCTTTAAAAAAAGTTTTTTGTTTTAAAGAATTTTTAAGGTTTTTAACTAAGTTTTTAAATTCAAAAGTGTTCATAAGTAATTATTACAATAGATATGCATATAATGCAATACTGATATGCAATTATTAGGATAATAATACCTACTCAATTTTAAACGACTCTCCACAACCACATCGCTCTGTTTCATTGGGATTATTGAATACAAAAGATGAGGAAAGTTCTTCCTTTTTATAATCCATTTCCGTTCCGAGCAAATACATCACAGCAGCAGAATCAACAAATACTTTTACACCTTTGTCTTCAATAACTTCATCATTTGGATTTGCTTCTTTGGTGTATTCCATAACATAAGACATACCTGCACATCCGCCTGTTTTAACAGATACTCTAACTCCAAGTGAATCTTTTTCAGCATTAGACATTATTTCTTTAATTCTTAATGCTGCATTGTCACTCAATTTAATTATAGGGTTCATTATAAATTCAATTCTAATTTAGCTGCTTCTGACATCATATCTTTGTTCCAAGGAGGGTCCCATACTAATTCAAGATCAACATCTTCTATTCCTTCGACTTGCATAGCTCCCTCTTTAACTTCTTTTGGCAAGCTTTCAGCAACAGGGCAATTAGGTGTTGTTAGTGTCATTTTTATTTTTGCAAAATTATCATTTTCAACCACAATATCATAAATCAAACCTAATTCATAAATATTTACTGGTAATTCAGGGTCATAAATTTTTCTAATTTCTTCAATGATTTGCTCTTTTTTATTCATATATTTAATCTTCGGTTTTCACAGGTTCTTTTTTATTTTCAAACGCAGAAACTAATGTATGCCATGATAAAGTTGCACATTTAACTCTCATTGGATACTGCTTTACTCCCGATAAACACATAAGTTTTGTTTTTTCATCCTCTACTAAATTTTCAGATTTTAATTCAGGATTCTCTTTTATCATTCCTAAAAAATCTTCAACAATTTCTTTTGCTTCGTGTTCATTTTTTCCCTTTATCAAATCAGTCATAATAGATGCCGATGCCATTGAAATAGCGCATCCACTACCTTCAAATGAAATATCTTCAACAATTTTTTGTCCATTAAGTTTTAAATAAACATGAACATTGTCACCACATAAAGGGTTGTGGCCTTTAGCATCTTTATTAAAATCATTTGTCTTACCAAGATTTCTTGGATTTTTACCATGTTCTAAAATTATTTCTTGATATAATTCTTTAAGGTTCATTTTAAATTAAATATTTTTTTACAATTATTTATAGCGCTATTTAGTTTATCAAGATCATCTTTGGTATTATAAATTCCAACTGATGCTCTTGAACTCGCAGGTATATTCAATTTATCATGAAGTATTTGACAACAATGATGACCAGCTCTGATTGCAACACCATCTTCATCTAATATTGTTGCAACATCATGAGGATGAATACCTTCGATAGTAAATGATAAAACTCCACCCTTATTTTTAGGATTGCCAATTAATTTTACGGAATTGTTTTTTTGTAATAGTTCTTGTCCATATTCAACTAAATCAGCTTCATGCTTAATTATATTTTCTATTCCAACACTCTCTAAAAATTTAATTGACTGATCAAATGCTATGACTTGAGCTGTGGCCATAGTTCCTGCCTCATATTTATTAGGTAAATCACCATAGGAAATTCTATCTTTTTTAACCTCATTAATCATTCCTCCACCTCCTTGATAAGGTGGTAATTCCTCTAACCATTTTTTTTTACCATACAAAACACCAAGACCTGTAGGCCCATACATTTTGTGGCAAGAGATAGCATAAAAATCACAATCTAAGTCTTGCATATCTAATTTTAAATGGGGCGCCCCCTGGCAACCATCAACCACAACAATTATACCTTTTGAATGAGCTAAATCTGTTATTTCTTTAATAGGTAATATTGCACCTGTTACATTTGATAAATGTGTAATAGAGATAATCTTTGTCTTAGGAGTTATTTTTTTTTCAATTTCTTCTAATGTAATTTCACCCTCTTTATTAATTTCAGCAAAATTAATTTTTATGTTTTTTGACTTTCTTAAAAAATGCCATGGAACATAATTAGAATGATGTTCTAACTCAGTGATAAGAATTTCGTCTTCTTCTTGTAAATAATTTTGGCCTAATGTATTTGCAACTAAGTTAAGTGCTTCTGTTGCACCTTTGGTAAATACAATTTCATTTTTATCTTTAGCATTTATATATCTTTGAACTGAAGTTCTTGTGTTTTCATATAAGTTTGTCGCTGCGACAGCTAAATAATGTACGCTTCTTCCAACATTTGAAAATTGTTTTGTATA
>CACFMU010000025.1:0-11381 GCA_902567435.1 uncultured Pelagibacteraceae bacterium | reverse complement strand
AAATCAAAAGACAGTTGGAATAGGAATTTACGCAAAAAGTGGTGCCTCAACAGTTGAACTATCAAATGAAATTCAAAAAAAAATTAAAGAAGTTAGAAAAACTTTACCTGATAGTCTAAAACTAGATGTTTCATTTAATAGAGCAACATATGTTAAAGCAGCTATAGATGAAGTTTATAAAACTTTAGCGATTGCTTTTGTTTTAGTTGTAATAATAATTTATTTATTTTTGGGAAATATAAAAGCAGTGATTGTTCCTGCTGTAGCGCTACCGGTGAGCTTAATAGCATCCTTTTTAGGTATTTATCTATTTGATTTATCAATAAATATTTTTGTACTTCTTAGTTTTATACTTGCAATTGGAATTATCACTGATGACTCTGTTATTATGACTGATGCAATATATAGAAGAATAGAAAATGGAGAAAGTCCATTGATTGCTGCATATAATGGATCTAAACAAATTACTTTTGCGATAATTGCAACAACTTTAATTTTACTTGCTGTTTTCATTCCATTAATTTTTATTAAAGGAATATCTGGAACTTTATTTAGAGAAACCGCTATAGCTTTATCTTTTTCTATAGTTGTCTCATCATTTGTTGCATTAACGCTTTCACCAATGCTAGGAAGCAAGTTTCTAAATAAAAAAACAAGCTCTGGTTTTTTTGTTAGAAAATTTAATGTTTTTTTTCAAGGTTTTTCTAATTTTTATAGAGAAACATTAGATTATTGGTTAAATAAAAAGAAAACGATAATAACCTTCATTATTTTAATTATTGCAGGATCTGTTGCTTTATTCATGTTCACAACCAAAGAACTTCTTCCAAAAGAAGACAGGGGCGTTTATTTGGTTATTGGATTTACCGATGAAGGAAGTTCTTTTGATTACACACAAGAAAAAGCCCAGGTAGTAGAAAAGAGATTGCTACCATTGCTTCAAGCTGAGAATAGTCCTTATGAAAAATTTATAATGAGAGTTCCAGGATTTGGAAGCTCTGCAAATTCATTTAATAGTTTTATTATTATTGCTTTACTTGAAGACTGGAAAAAACGAGATAAAGATGCAATGATAATAATGAGACAAGCTATAGGTAAAATAGTAACTGTCCCTCAAACTTTAGCATTTCCAATTTCACCTCAAGCCATAAGGGTATCTAATTATAATAAACCAGTCCAAATGGTAATTTTAGGAAGTACTTATGAAGAACTAGAAAGTATTCAGAATGACGTGATTAGTAAACTTAGAAGAAATAGAGGATTATCAAGAATTGAGTCAGACTTTAATAGAAATAAACCAGAGGTAAAATTAGTTATCAATAAAAATAAAGCTAAAGATTTAGGAATATCGACTAGATCAATTGGCCAAACATTAGAGACATTATATGGTGGCAAAAGAGTTACCACATTTAATAAATTGGGTAAAGAATATCCAATTATTCTTCAGCAATATCTCGTTGATAGAAAAGATAAAGATAGCTTAAGTAAACTGTTTGTAAGATCTGGAACAACTGGAGAATTAATCTCATTGTCAAACTTAGTTGACCTAAGAGAAGAAGGATCAGCAAAAGTATTAGCAAGATATGACCGACAAAGAGCTGTAACAATTTCTGCAAATATAAATGAAAATTATTCTTTATTTGAGGCAATTGAATATCTGGAAAATATAATGGCAGATGTGGCACCCACTAATCAAATTACTTGGAAAGGTGAGTCTGAAGAAGTTAAAGAGACAACAAATGAACTTTATATAATTTTTGCACTTGGTTTACTGACTGCTTATTTGGTAATGGCTGCTACATTTAATTCTTTTATTCATCCGTTTATAATTATGTTAACTGTACCACTAGCTGTTTTTGGTGGACTGGTATTTATTTTATTTTTAAATAGTTCAATAAATATTTTTTCTCAAATTGCTTTAGTAATTCTGATTGGTATATCAACGAAAAATAGTATTTTGATTGTTGATTATGTAAACCAAATAAGAACCACAGGAAAGAAAATAGAAGATTCGGTTAAAGAAGCTTGTGAATTGAGATTTCGACCTATTATGATGACATCTATAAGTACCATGATAGCAATGATTCCTTTGGTAATTGGAAATATTGGACCAGGGGCTGGAGAAGCCTCAAGGTTAGCAGTTGGATCAACTATACTTGGAGGGATGATAATTTCTACTTTCTTTACACTATATGTAACTCCTACAATGTATTTAACACTTGCTCAAAATACAAAAAGAATAGACTCGGTTGATTTAGAGTTAAAAAAAGAATTATCTAAAAAATAATATATTTATTTTTACTTAGTGAACCACTGCACTCTTTTAGTTGATTTTTATAAATATTAGATTGTTTCTCAACTCTTTTTGCTAAATTAATTATTTTTTTATTCTTTTTATAATGTTTATAATTTCCCCATCCTTCATGATAAGCAACATACTGTTTAAAAGCATCAGTTTTAGATATTTTTAAAATAGAACTAGATTTACTGGTGTACCATCCTATGAAATCAACACTATCTTTGAACCTGGCTCTTACTGCAAGCTTATTTCCTGTCTCTTTTTTATATTGTTCCCATGTACCATTAACTGCCTGAGAGTACCCAAATGAACTTGAGGGTCTTTTGTAGGGAATTACTTTAAAAAGTTTTTGTCTAGGAGGTTTAGCAAGCCAATCAAAATCTGACTCCATTTTAATAATAGCAAGCTGCAAATAAACTGGGGTTCCCCATTTTTTTTCTGATTTATTAGCATGTTTAAACCATAAATACCTTTCATTAAATATTGAACAACTATTTGATGTGTTTGACGGTACCGAAGAGCAAGCTGAAATAAAAAACAATATTATAAATAATAAATTAATTCTTAAAATTTTCATATAATTTTATTAGTAGTTATATTTTATAAATTAAATTAAAAGATTAACAAATGAGTTATTTAATTTTAGTAAGGCATGGCCAAAGTATATGGAATCTTGAAAAAAAATTCACAGGTTGGGTTGATGTAGACTTGACCGAAAATGGTAAATCTGAAGCTATTAAAGCTGGTGAACTAATAAAAACGAAAAATATAAATATTGATATTTATTATTCATCTTATCAATTAAGAGCAAAAAACACCTTAAAATTAATAAAACAAACATTACAAGATACAAAAGTTTCAAAAGAAGCTTGGCAATTAAATGAACGACACTATGGATCCCTGACAGGTTTGAATAAAGATGAAATGAAATTAAAACTTGGTGAAGAAAAAGTTCATCAATTTAGACGTTCTTGGGATTTACGACCAGACCCATTAGATAAAAAAAATCCTCACCATCCTATCAATATTGATGCCTATAAAGAAATACCAATTGATAAAATTCCAGACACAGAGTCTCTTAAAGATACTTATGAAAGAGTATTAGAGTTTTATACACAAGAAATTGAAAATGAAATTTCAAAAAATAATATTTTAATTTCTGCGCATGGAAATTCAATTAGAGCATTATGCAAATACTTATTTAAATTAGATGAAAATCAAATCTCTAAATTAGAGATTCCAACTGGAAATCCACTATTAATAAATTTAGATAAAAAAAATAAAATTACTGATTGCAAATACTTAGATAAAGAAAGAGCTAAAGACCTTGTAGTTTTCTGAAAGTTTCAAGATCAGTTAAATGATAAAAATTATTATTAGTCTCAAAGCCAAATAATTCTTTTTTTTCAATTAGATCATTCCATACATTTGTTATGGAAAATTTTTTATCTTTATATTTAGAAAGAAGTTTTTTATTCATAATTTGGCATCCTGTATAAATAAATTTACTCTCATTATTTTTTATAATCAAATTTTCTTTTAGATCAAAATCACCCTTTAAATTTTTATCAAAACTTAATTCTTTTTTTACTAATAAAAGTATATTTTTAAGTTTTTTTGAAAAATATATATCTTCCATTTCAATAATTTCATTGGAATAATTTTTTTCCCATATTGTGTCAGGATTAAATATTAAAACATTTTCTTCATTTGTATATTTCATCATATTGTTTATGCCACCTCCTGTATCAAGAATATTCTCTCCATCATCAATAATTGTGATTTTAGAATTAAATTTTTTATGATTTATAAAGTCATGAATTTGATTCTTTAAATAAAAAGTATTAAGAATAATTTGTTGTATACCTAAATTTTCAATTAGATTAATACAAGTTTCAAGTACTGCAATATTGTTTAATTTGATTAAAGGTTTAGGGGTTTCTAGTGTTAACGGATTTAATCTTTTCCCAAATCCTGCACATAAAATAAAAGCTGTATTAATTCTCATTTTACTTGGTAATAAATTTAGGAAAATTTGATACTAATAACAACTTCAAATTATTTAAATCTTTGTTTTTACTTAACCTGTTATCAATCATCTTCCAGGCATATGGAATAAGCTTTAAATATTTTCTTTTTTTATCTCTTTCTGCCAATCTCATGAATATTCCTATAATCTTTAAATTCCTAAGAACTGATAAAATATCAAAATCGTTCTTGAATTTATCTGCATCAATTTGTTTATTAGTGTTTAAATAATATTTGTACACTTTGTCTTTTAATGAATTGGCTGTTTTGTATCTAACATCGTCAATTAAAGAGGCTAAATCGTAGGCTTTGTTTCCAAAAAGAGCATCTTGATTATCAATTAATCCAATTTGATTTTTAAAGTTTATGATTAGGTTTGAAACATGAAAATCTCTATGAACAAAAGTATTATTTTTAAAATTTAAATTTGATAATAATTGCTTAATTTCTTTATTAAATTTGTAATTAAATGTCTTGATTTTTTTTTTATTTAATCTTTTTGGAACATACCAATAACTAAATAACTTTGTCTCATCTAATAATATCTTACTTTTATAATCTTTAATCATGTAAAATTTATTTCTAAAATTTTTGACTTTTTTATCTTTGATTAATTGAATTTTATTTAAAACATTAACTGCTTCTTTAAATATTTTATATTGGTTTTTTTTATTTTTTGAAAATATTTGATAAACAGTCTTTTTTCCTAAATCCTGTATTTCTATATAATTTTTTTTATAATTTTGACTCATTAATTTAGGAGCTGTTATGTTATTTTTGATTAGGATTTTATTAATTGAGTCATAAATTAATAAATTTTTAATTTTTTCTCTGTTTGCAAATACTATAATTGAATTTTTTTTGGTGTTTCTGTAAAATTTTCTAAAAGAAGCATCTCCTTTAATTTCCTTAAAATCTTTTGAAAGTTTCATATTAAAAAATCAGTCTAAACCATCGATTTTTACAGATCTATTATTTAATTCATTTTCATAGTTAAATATTAAATCTATAGTCTTCTCAAAATTTCCTTTACTAATTAACTCAGGCCATTCAATAAGTGTTATTGTATTTTGATTTTTATCAAATAGATCTAAATTTTTTATTTCAGAGTCATCTTTTAATCTAAATAAATCATAATGTTTAATAATTAAATCATCTGCCTCATACTCATTAAGTAAGTTAAAAGTTGGACTTGTTACTTCTGTTGTTTGTAATCTTTTTTTCATTTGAAATTGATTAATTAAATATTTTACAAAAGTAGTTTTGCCCACCCCCATTTCTCCATATAAAAAAATTACTTCTCCACCTTTAAGATAATTAGAAAAATTTTTCGCTAATTCTTTGGTCGTCTCTTCTGAAGATATATCTATTAAGCTATTTTTAATAGCGATAGGCATCTGGTTTGAAAGGACCTTCTGTCCCGACACTTATATAGTCCGCTTGTTCTCTAGATAATTTAGTAAGTTTAGCCCCAACTTTTTTTAAATGAAGCGTTGCAACTTTTTCATCCAAATGTTTAGGAAGAACATAAACTTTGTTTTCATAGTTTTTATGATTATTCCAAAGCTCTATTTGTGCAATTACTTGATTTGTAAATGAAGCACTCATTACAAAACTTGGGTGACCAGTAGCACAACCTAAATTTACTAATCTTCCCTCTGCTAATAGAATAATTCTTTTTTTACTTGGCAATTCTATTTCGTGAACTTGTGGTTTAACCTCTGTCCATTTATAATTTTTCAATGCCTCAACTTGTATTTCGTTATCGAAATGACCAATGTTACATAAAATTGCTCTATCTTTCATATCTCTCATATGATCAGCTGTAACTATGTCTTTATTGCCAGTTGCAGTTACAACAATATCTGCTCGACTAATAGCTTCTTCCATTAAAACAACTTCATAACCTTCCATTGCAGCTTGAAGAGCACAAATTGGATCAGCCTCTGTAACTAAAACTCTTGCACCACTTTGTCTTAATGATGCAGCACTTCCCTTACCTACGTCTCCAAAACCTGCAACAATAGCAATTTTTCCTGACATCATAACATCTGTAGCTCTTCTAATTCCATCAACTAAACTTTCTCTACAACCATACAAATTATCAAATTTTGATTTAGTTACAGAATCATTTACATTGATTGCTGGCACTAAAAGTGAGTTATCTTTTTCCATTTTATTTAAAGCTTTGATTCCAGTTGTGGTTTCTTCAGAAACACCTTTAATATCTTTCATCAGATCTTGATACTCGTTATGCATGATTGCAGTTAAATCACCACCGTCATCTAAGAGCATATTTGGTTTCCAATCTGGCTTTCCAATTATAGTTTGTTTAATACACCATAAATATTCTTCTTCTGTTTCACCTTTCCAAGCAAAAACAGGTACACCAGCTTTAGCAATTGCTGCAGCTGCATGGTCTTGTGTTGAAAATATATTACAAGAAGACCATCTAACATCAGCTCCTAGAGCAACTAGTGTTTCTATAAGTACCGCAGTTTGGATTGTCATGTGCAAGCATCCAATAATTCTTGCCCCATTTAAAGGTTTAGACTCTGAATATTCCTCTCGTAATGCCATTAATCCTGGCATTTCACTTTCTGCAATTGAAATTTCTTTTCTGCCAAATTCAGCAGACGATATGTCTTTTACTTTAAAATCTTCCATGAGAGAACTTATATAACTAAGGATTAATTAATCAATAAGAGATTACGAGGTTGGGAAACTAATTTCCATAATTGCGCCATCACCATCAAGACGGTTTGACGCTACAATTTTACCATCATGCAAATCAACTAAATTTTTCACAATATTTAAACCCAGGCCTGAGTGTTCTCCAAATTTGTCTGGTCTATTACTGTAAAATCTTTTAAATATTTTTGACGTATCTTTCTCTTTAAAACCTTGACCTTCATCAATAATTTTAATTGTGATTTTATTATCAGTCGATATAGAGACATCCACTAAAATCTCTCCACCTTTTTTAGTAAAAGAGATAGAATTATCTAATAAATTCGCAATTATTTGCTCAATTCTATTTTCTATACCATTAATTAAATACTCTTTTTTACCATCATTTTTATATTTTATATTAATACCTTTCTTGACATTATAAATACTATTGAAGTCATCTACGACCGACTCAATTATTGGTTCAACATTAATTTTCTCAATCTTTTCATTGCTTAAAGCTACTTCATCTTTTAGCATTTGAGAATAATCTGTAATTAGCCTTTCAATTCTTAGAACATCATGACTAAGTATATTTAATAATTTTAATCTTTGTTCTGAACTATTGGTATCTTTTAAAATTTCAGAAGCACTTTTCAATGATGCTAAAGGATTTCTAATTTCATGCACAAGATCTGTTGAAAAATTTTCTGCATGAGCTACTCTTTTTTGAAGTTCAGTTGTCATATCTTCCAAAGAATTAGATAGAAGTCCCAATTCGTCATTTCTATTTTTTAAGTTATCAATACTTAATTTTTCATGGCTTTTTTCTTTAATATATTTTGTATAACTTACTAAATTTTGTATTGGTTTAATAAAATATCTACTTAAAACAAAAGAAAAAATTAGGATTACAAAACCAACTGAAATCGCTGTCCTAATAACAAATGCTTTTCGTTCATCTATCGCAACTTTAATATCATTTGCATTTTCAGTGATTAAAATATAACCAATATTTAAATCTTTCTTTGTTACATTTTTTATAGTTGTTAATTTAAACTGATTAAAATTTTCTTGTGCAAAAGTAAAGGGAGCCCCATATTCATCTGAGCTTACATATTTTTTTAAAATTAATTCAAAAGATAAAAATTTTTTTTCATTATTATTATTGCTTTTATCTTTATTTTCTTTGTTAATTTTTTGTTCATTCAAACTTTCAAATTCAATATCATTCAGTCTTGTTGAAAAAGCCCTTGGGTCAAGATCTAATGTATCTGTATCTCCAACAAGATTAAGGTTATTATCAAAAAAAATTACTCTATCTAAATTTTGAAAAATAAATCTTGTAGAAAATAAAAATTTTCTAATATCTTCAGTGACGAACTTTATCTCTAATCTTAGTAAATTATCGATAGTATTATTAATAATATTTGTATGATTAATTGATTTTTTTTTTATTAAATTTGGCTGAATATTATTTAGATATATAATTGTAAATAATCCAATAATTGTAAAAATGATAAAATTTATGAATAAAAATTTTTTTAAAATTGATAAACTTTTTAAGTATTTACTAAACATTAGCTAACATTCCATCTATATCCACTACCATATCTAGTTTCAATAGCTGAAAAATCAGGGTCAACTTTTTTAAATTTTTTTCGTATTCTTTTAACGTGACTATCTATAGTTCTATCCTCAATATCAGTGTCTTCTCTATAAGCAATATCCATTAACTGAGCTCTTTCTTTAATTATACCAGGTCTTTTGGCTAATTCTTTAACAATTAAAAATTCAGTAGTCGTTAATTTATCTGGTAATTGTTTATTATTCCACTCGCATTCGAGTTGTGAAGGATCCAATTTCAATCTGCCATGTGCAATCAAACTTTTATTTTCCTCTAATATATTATTGGTATCATTTTTTCTTAACTGAACTCTAATTCTTTCAATCAAAACTTTAATCGAAAAACCTCCAGATTTTTTTACAAAATCGTCAGCTCCTAATTTTAAACCTAATAACTCATCAATTTCATCATCTTTTGATGTTAAAAAGATCACTGGTAATGAAGTTTTTTTTCTAAGTTTTTTAAGGAGTTCCTCTCCATCCATTTTAGGCATCTTAATATCAATTACAGCTAAATCAGGAGGAGTCCTAGTAAGACCAATCAAAGCACTTTCGCCATCAATGTACGTTTGAACTTTAAAGCCTTCTTTTTCAAGAGCAATACTTAAACTTGTTAAAATATTTCTATCATCATCAATTAAAGCTATGGTCTGTTTATTCATTATTTATTAATATAAAAATACTAAATTGTTCTAATTTGGGCAAACTTATAAAATTAATGAAGCATACCCCAATTATCACCAACATTTATATCAACCGTTAATGGTATTGAGAAAGAATGATGATCGCTTTTTACAACGCTAGCCATTTCATCTTTAATTAGTTTAACCATTGTTTTCTCATTATTTTTTGGAACCTCAAATATTAATTCATCATGTATCTGTAATAACATTTTAGATTGAATATTTTTTTTTTCAGATAATTTTTTATTCAATCTAATCATCGCTAGACGCATAATTTCTGAGGCAGAACCTTGTATTGGAGCATTAATTGCTGCTCGTTCTTGAAAATTTCGCACATTAAAATTTTTATCATTAATTCCATTAAAATGAGATCTACGACCAAAAATGTTATTTACATATCCACTTTTTCTACAAAATTTAATAGTGTCATTCATATAAATTTTAATCTCAGGAAATTTCGCAAAATAGGCATCTAAAAATTCTTCAGCCTCATAATTAGAAACATTAATTTGCTTTGCTAAACCATATTGTGAAATCCCATAAATAATTCCAAAATTTATAGCTTTGGCTTTTCTCCTTTGGTCCTGATCTACTTTTTTAATATCAACATTAAAAATCTGACTAGCCGTCAAAGAATGAATATCTTCATCATTCTTAAAAGCTTTTTTTAATTCTTTAACATCAGCTAAATCAGCTAAAATTCTCATCTCTATTTGATTGTAATCTGCTGAAATTAACAAATGATTTTTTCGTGACGTGAAAGCTTTTCGAATATCTCTACCATCTTCTGATTTAATCGGAATATTTTGTAAATTAGGGTCACTGGATGCAAGCCTACCCGTTGTTGTTGCTGCCAATAAAAATGAAGTGTGAACTCTTTTAGTATTTGGATTTATATGTTCTGGAAGCGAGTCTGAATACGTATTTTTCAGTTTTGAAACTTGTCTCCAATCTAATACTAATTTAGGAAATTTATGACCTTTAAATGCCAAATCTTCTAGAACACTTGCACTTGTTGCAAAACTTCCTTTTTTAGTTTTTTTTAACCCTGCAATTTTAAGATCATTATAGATTATTTCACCTAATTGTTTAGGTGATGCAATATTAAAATCCTTTTTTGATATTTTAAAAATTTCTTTTTCTAAATTTTTAATTTTTTTTTCAAATTTAGAAGAAAGTGTTTTTAAAAATTTATTATCTACTTCAACTCCTTCCATCTCCATAAAAGCAAGAATTTTTATTAATGGCTTTTCAAAAATTTCATAAATATTAATCATTTTTTCTAATTTCAAATTTTTTGAAAATTTTTTATACAACCGAAAAGTGATATCAGCATCCTCTGCTGCATAATCTTTAGCCCTTTCAATTTCTACATCACTGAAATTTATTTCCTTTTTTCCAGTACCTACTATTTCTTTAAAAGAAATTGTTTTATGACCTAAATGAATTTCAGATAGCGTATCCATATTATGTCGGTTTTTGCCAGCATCTAAAACATATGACATCAACATAGTGTCTTCCATTGATGTCATCTCTATGCCTTGTTTAAATAAAACAATGAAATCAAATTTTATATTTTGACCAATCTTTTTTACACTTGGATCTTCCAATAAAGGTTTTAATTTTTTAATCACATCATTTTTATTAATACATTTTGAGGACTTATGACCAATTGGAATATAGCAGGCCTTACCTACTTTTGATGACAAAGAAATTCCTACTAAATCTGCTTGATGAGGATCTACTGAGTTTGTTTCTGTATCCACTGCTAACTCACCTGTTTCCTCTGCTTCTTTAATCCATTCATCTATTTGTTTTATATCAGTGATTAAAAAATAATTTTTGTTACTAATTGGTTTTTGCTTTTCTATTAACTTGTCTTCAACAGTTTCACTTGGTAATTTTGGCTCACCATAAGCTGATATCGCAGAGCTCAATAGTCTATTAAACTCCATTTCTCTTAAAAATTTATATAGTTTATCTTTATCTATTTCTTTTAATTTAAATTCACTTAGGTCTCTATTGACAGGAGAGTCTTGTTTTAATGTTACAAGTTGTTTGCTAATTATAGCCTT
>CACFMU010000024.1:0-12223 GCA_902567435.1 uncultured Pelagibacteraceae bacterium | reverse complement strand
AAAGGTTTCATTTTTTACCGCTTTCTTTGTTACTTGTCCTTACATACTGATGCAAATATGGAAATTTATTGCTCCTGGATTATATAAGCACGAAAAAATTGCAATTTTACCTTACTTAATATTAACACCAATATTATTTTTTCTTGGTGGAATGCTTGTTTATTATTTGATTATGCCTCTTGCAATTAAGTTTTTTCTATCTTTTGAAAGTACAGGTCTTTCCACTAGTTTACCAATACAACTTGAGGCTAAAGTAAATGAATATTTATCACTTGTAATGAAACTAATTTTTGCTTTTGGTATAAGTTTTCAGTTACCTGTTGTCTTAAGTTTATTAGCAAGAGTAGGGATCGTAGATAGTGATTTTTTAAGAGAAAGAAGAAAATATGTTGTCGTAATAATTTTTGCAGCTGCAGCTTTATTAACGCCACCTGATCCAATAACTCAAATTGGATTAGCTATACCTTTATTAATTTTATATGAATTATCAATATTTTCAGTAAAATTTATAGAAAATAAGAATCTAGAAAAAACAGATGCATAATTTAAAAGATATTAGAAATGATTTTTCTGCTTTTGCTAAATCTTTAAAAAACAGATCCGCTAATATTGATTTTGAAAATTTACAAAAATTAGATGAAGAAAATAGAAACTTAATTCAAAAAAAAGAGTCTCTAGAAAAAGAAAAAAAAGATATTTCAAAATCTAAAGATGAAAGTATGTTTGCAAAATCTAAAGAAATATCTGTTGAATTAGGCAAAGTTACCGAAAATCAAAAGAATATAAAGATCGAACTAGATAAAATTTTATCAAACATACCTAATATTCCACACACCGATGTTCCTGAAGGTAATGATGAGAATGATAATGTTGAAATATCAAAATCAGGTGAAATACCAAATTTT
This sequence comes from uncultured Pelagibacteraceae bacterium, assembly GCA_902567435.1. Taxonomy (GTDB): domain Bacteria; phylum Pseudomonadota; class Alphaproteobacteria; order Pelagibacterales; family Pelagibacteraceae; genus Pelagibacter. The sequence continues at coordinate 11,318 of CACFMU010000024.1, read as the reverse complement.
GATTTTAAACCTAAATCTCACTACGAATTAGGTGAAGCATTAAATATGCTAGATTTTGATCTTGCTACTAAAACCACAGGTTCTAGATTTGTTTTCGTAAAAGATAAGTTGGCATTACTAGAAAGAGCATTATCAAATTTTATGCTTGATACACATATCAACATAAATGAATATCAAGAGATTTCTCCACCTTTAATAGCTTCTGACAATACGATGTTTGGCACAGGACAATTGCCGAAATTTGAAAATGATCAATTTGAGATTAAATTTGATCAAGGTTCAGATAGAAAGTTTTTAATTCCTACTGCAGAAGTTATTCTAACAAATATTGTCAAAGACAAAATCATAGATAAGAAAGATCTTCCAATGAGATTTGTTGCTTCAACACCATGTTTTAGGAAAGAAGCTGGGAGTTACGGTAAAGATACTAAAGGTATGATTAGACAACATCAATTTTATAAAGTTGAATTGGTAAGTATTGTTGAAAAAGAAAATTGTTTAAAAGAATTAGAGAGAATGACCGATTGTGCTACAGACATTCTCGATAAATTAAAACTTCCATATAAAAAAATTATATTATGTTCTGGTGACATGGGTTTTAGCGCTGAAAAAACATATGATATAGAAGTTTGGCTTCCGTCAGAAAATAAATATCGTGAAATTTCTTCTTGTTCTTCTTGTTCAACATTTCAAGCTCAAAGAATGAAAACAAGATACAAAAATGAAAATAAAGAAACTGTATTTGTTGGTACCTTAAACGGTAGTGGTTTAGCTGTTGGAAGAACTCTTATTTCTGTATTAGAAAATTATCAACAAAAAGATGGCTCAATAATTGTTCCTGTGGTACTGAGACCATACATGAATAATTTAGAAATAATTTCACTTAAATAAAGTTGTTTTAATCAATAAGATAGTATAAGAATTCAGCTTATTTATAAGGAGATTTATGGAAGGTTCAGGAATAGGACAATTTATACCGTTAATTTTAATTTTTGTAATTTTTTATTTTTTCTTAATCAGACCACAGCAAAAAAAAGTAAAAGAGCATAAGGCTATGGTTGAAGGACTTAAACGAGGTGATAAAGTAATCACTTCTGGTGGTATCACTGGTACTGTAGAAAGATTAATTGATAATGATAAAGTTGAAGTTGAAATAGCTGACAATGTTAAAGTTGAAATAGTTAAAGCTACTGGTATTCAAGCTCTTCAAGGTAATACACAAGAAGTTAAGAAATAATAATTTTTAGATAAAGTGCTTTATTTTTCAAAGTTAAGAATTTTATTTATTACTCTTTTTTCACTTTTATTTGTTTTAATTGCTTCATCTAATTTATTTAAATTTGATGATAGTTTTTTTGATAAAAAGATAAATTTGGGTCTGGATCTTCAAGGTGGATCTTATTTGTTATTGGAGATTGATAATGCTCCAGTTATAGAACAAAAACTTCAAAACTTAACAACCAGTATTAGAAATTATTTTAAGGAAAAAGATATTAAGATAAATAATATCAAGATTGAAAATCAAAATATCTATTTCAACGTTTTAGAAAAAAATAAACAAACTATCATTGATACATTTACAGATGAAAATAGTGACATAAATCCCTATTATCCAAGATTTAAATCTCACCAATTAGAAATTGAAGACACTGGTCTTAATTTTAAATTAAATTTTTCAAGACAAGGCTTAATAGTTCTCAAAACCTCTTCACAAGATCAAGCTATTGAAATTGTAAGAAGAAGAATTGATGAAGTTGGAACTAATGAACCGAATATTTTAAAAAGAGGAAATAATCGTATCTTAGTTGAGTTGCCTGGATTAGATGATCCAATGAGGGTTAAATCTTTATTAGGAAAAACTGCTAATTTAACTTTTAGATTTGTAACTAACGATGACAATGACAGTTTTGGAGTTGAAAAACTTAAGTTTGAAGATGGTATTGATGAAGCAACAGTAAGTAAGAGAATAATAATAAGTGGAGATAATCTTTTAGATGCTCAACCTAAAATGGATACTCAAACAAACCAAACAATAGTATCTTTTTCACTTGATAGGGTAGGAGCAAAGAGATTTGGTAAGGCAACTTCAACTGGAATTGGTAAACAATTAGCAATAGTTTTAGATGGTAAAATTATAAGTGCACCAGTTGTTAGAGATACTATTGCAAGTGGCTCAGGTCAAATTAGTGGAGGATTTACTTTTCAAACTGCAACAGATTTAGCTCTATTATTAAGATCAGGAGCATTACCAGCACCTCTTAACATAATTGAAGAGAGAACTGTTGGTCCAGATTTAGGGCAAGACTCTATAAACGCAGGTATGATTGCTCTAGCTATTGGTTTTCTTTTAGTAATAATTTTTATGTTTGTAAAATATAGAGTTTTTGGATTAATCACCAATGTAACTTTAATTATAAATTTATTTATCCTATTAGGCATATTAACTTTATTTGAAGCAACATTAACTTTACCTGGAATTGCTGGAATAATATTGACAGTTGGTATGGCTGTAGATGCTAACGTACTAATTTTTGAAAGAATTAAAGAAGAATTAAGAGATGAAAATAATAATATTGTAGCTTTTGATAGTGGTTATACAAAATCTAGAACTGCTATTATTGACGCAAATATAACAACTTTACTAGCAGCAGTAATACTTTTCTTTATGGGTTCTGGACCTGTTAAAGGTTTTTCAGTAACCCTTGGTGTTGGAATTTTTACTACTCTTTTTTCAGTTTATTTTATAGCAAGGTTATTTACTAGTCTTTACGTGTCTAAAAATAGAGATAAGGAGAAGTTAATTTAATGATTGCTTTTAATAAATATTATAACCATTTTAATATATTCTCTTCATTATTAATTATTGTTTCATTAGTTCTTTTAATCTTTAAAGGTCTTAATTTCGGAATTGATTTTAAAGGTGGAACTTTAATTGAACTTAGATCTACAGATACGAAGATAAATGTAAGTTCTTTAAGAGATAAATTTAGTCAGATGGATTTAGGAGATGTGTCTGTTAAAAAATTTGGTAATGACACAGATTATTTAATTAAATTTGAAAATAAAGATAACAAAAAAAATATAATTGAGGAAATTAAGAACAATTTAGATAAATCATTTGGTAATAATTTTAATTTTAGAAGAGTTGAAAATGTCGGTCCAAAGGTCAGCTCCGAATTATTAAAGTCTGGAGTTATTGCAATTTCATTATCTTTAGCTGCAATGTTGTTCTATATTTGGATAAGATTTGAATGGCAATTTAGTTTAGGAGCAATACTTGCCTTATTCCATGATGTTATAGTTACATTAGGTGTTTTTTCATTATTTAGTCTAGAAATTAATCTATCAATAATTGCAGCTGTTTTAACAATAGTTGGTTATTCAATGAATGACACAGTGGTAATTTTTGATCGTGTACGTGAAAATTTGAGAAAATACTCTGATATAAAAATTTTTGAACTTACCAATATCTCAATTAATGAAACATTATCTAGAACAATAATTACTTCAGCAACTACCTTACTTGCTTTATTGGCTATTTATTTTTTTGGCGGAGAAATTTTAAAAGGTTTTTCATTAGCAATGATACTTGGAGTAATATTTGGAACATATTCTTCGATTTATATTGCTAACACAGTATTAGTAAGATTAAGAGTATCTCAAAAAACAGTTCTTAGAGAAGATAACGAAAAATAAAATTAATAAAGATTTTGAGCTGCTACCATTGTAAATAACATAGGTAGAGAAAGTAGTGTGTTTGTTCTTGAAAACAACATTGCAGTTCTTGCAGATTTAGCTTTTAAATCGGGATCACAATCTACAATTCCTAAAGCTCTTTTTTGATTTGGCCAAATGACAAACCAAACATTATAAGCCATAATAATTCCAAGCCACATGCCAATACCAATAGCAGTATGTTTTGGTATGCCTGATCCAATGCTTAAAGTCATAGCATCATGTAAGTATCCATTAAATAAAGCTAATAATAATCCAGATAGCACTGTAAATGCAGCAGCCCATCTAAAATAAAATAATGCAGCAGGTGCAATTACTTTACCAATGGCTGGTTTTTGTTCATCTGGAATTTTAGCCATGTTCGGTATTTGAACAAAATTGAAATACCAAAGCAAACCAATCCACATAATAGCTACGACAACATGAATATATCTGAATAACCAACTCCAGAACAATGTATCAAATGCGAAACCTTCATTTAAATAAAATAAGCCCAAAAACAATACAATCATAAGACCTACAGAAGCGTGAATTGTTTTTGATAATGAAGATAATAAATTACTCATGATTCACATTATTATACACTAAATCTTTCTAAAATTTAAAGTATTATTTTAGTAAAGGTTTTAAATATTGACCTGTATAACTACCAGCTACTTTACAAACTTCCTCAGGTTTTCCCTCTGCGATAATATTTCCACCTTTGACACCGCCTTCGGGTCCCATATCAACAATATAATCAGCTGTTTTAATTACATCTAAATTGTGCTCAATGACTACAACAGTATTTCCAAGTTTAACAAAAGTATGAAGTATTTCTAATAATTTTTTAATATCATGTTGATGAAGTCCAGTTGTTGGTTCATCCAAGATATACATAGTTCGTCCGGTTGATCTTTTTGAAAGTTCTTTTGCTAATTTAATTCTTTGAGCTTCACCACCTGAAAGTGTGGTGGCTTGTTGACCTATCTTAATATAACCCAAGCCAACCTTTTTTAATGTAAGTAACTTAGTTTTAATATTAGATATATTTTCAAAATATTCACAACCTTCATCTACAGACATATCTAAAACATCTGCAATACTTTTACCTTTAAATTTAATTTCAAGGGTTTCTCTATTATATCTTGTTCCTTTACACTCATCACATTGTATATAAACATCAGGTAAAAAATGCATTTCATAGGTAATTACACCATCACCTTCACAAGCTTCACATCTTCCACCTTTGACATTAAATGAAAATCTTCCTGGCTTGTAACCTCTAGTTTTCGATTCAGGTAAACTTGTAAACCAATCTCTAATTGGACCAAATGCACCTGTATAAGTTGCTGGATTTGATCTAGGAGTTCTACCAATAGGGGATTGATCAATATCAATAATTTTATCAATTAATTCAACACCCTTGTAACTTTTAAATGCCTTTGGTGCTTTTCGAGCTTTACTGTTAAGTGTTAGATTTAAAGCATGATACAATGTTTGAAGAACAAGAGTTGATTTACCACTTCCTGACACACCAGTTATACAAGTAAAACTTCCTGTTGGTATTCGAAGATTTACGTTATTAAGATTATTTCCACTTGCACCATTAATTTCAACAAATCTTCCATTTTTTGCTAATCTTCTCGTATTTGGTATTTCAATTTTCTTTTTATTAGAAAGATATTGTCCAGTAATACTATTTTTATTCTTTTTTATTTCATCATATGTACCTTGAGCAGTAACTTCACCACCATTAGATCCAGCTTCTGGTCCTAAGTCAATTATATGATCTGCATTTTCCATAGTCTCAGTATCATGCTCAACAACTATGACTGTATTTCCTAAATCCCTTAATCTTTTTAAAGCATTTATAAGTTTAACATTATCTTTTTGATGTAAACCAATAGAAGGTTCATCAAGCACGTATAAAACACCGGTTAAACCAGAACCAATTTGAGACGCTAGTCTTATTCTTTGTGCTTCTCCACCTGAAAGTGTGCCAGATTCTCTGGCTAAAGTAAGATAATCTAAACCTACATTTAACAAAAAAGTAAGTCTCTCATTAATTTCTTTAAGAACGTGTTCAGCAATTTTAAATTGTCTATTATCAAGATTTTTTTCAAGATTTTTAAACCATTCCGCAGCGTCTAATATTGATTTTTTTGTTACATCACTAATATTATGATTATCAATTTTAACACATAAAGCCTCTTCCTTAAGTCTATTACCATTACAAGCTTCACAAGCTGTATCTGATTGATATTCTGCTATTGCTTCTCTTTTCCATTCACTATCTGACTCTAAAAATCTTCTTTCAAGATTGTTAATTACACCTTCAAATGTTTTTTTATGTGAATATTTTTCATAACCATCATCATAATTAAATTTGATTTCTTCTTCATCCGATCCATACAAAATTATATCTTTTATTTTTTTTGGAAGTTTTTTCCATTTATCATCTAATGAAAAACCATAGTGTTTTGCTATAGATGCTAAAGTTTGTGCATAATATAAAGTTGTAGATTTAGCCCAAGGTTCAATAGCGCCATCAGCTATACTTTTTCTGTCATCTGGTATAACTAAATTTGGATCAACATTTAACTTTATCCCTATACCTTCACATTCCTCACAAGCTCCATAAGGGCTATTAAAAGAAAATAATCTAGGTTCAATTTCCTCTATGGTAAAACCGCTTTCTGGACACGCAAATTTTGTTGAGTAAATAAGTTTTTCTGTTTTTCTAAATTTCTGTGGCAATGTTTCATCTTCATATTCTACAAAAACTAATCCATTTGATAAATTTACTGCTGTTTCAACACTCTCTGCTAATCTGTTACCAAGCTTAGAATTTAAAACAATTCTATCTACAAGTATTGATATATCGTGTTTAAATTTTTTATCTAAATTAGGAGATTTTTCTATATCGTATAAAACATTATCAATTTTTATTTTTCTAAATCCTCTTCTTTTGTAACTTAAAATATCTTTTTTATATTCACCTTTACGACCTCTTACTACAGGTGCATAAATATATATGGTTGATTTTTTTGGTAATTTTTTAACAAGATCAGCTATTTGAGTAATGGTTTGATAAGTAATTGCTTTACCTGTAAATGGTGAATAAGGAGTTCCTGCTCTAGCGTACAACACCCTCATGTAATCATAAATTTCTGTAACTGTTGCAACTGTAGATCTTGGGTTTTTTGATGTATTTTTTTGCTCTATTGCAATAGCTGGACTTAAACCTTCTATGAGATCAACATTTGGTTTTTTCATCTTATCCAAAAACTGTCTTGCATATGCTGATAAACTTTCAACATATCTTCTTTGACCTTCTGCATAGATGGTGTCGAAAGCTAATGATGATTTTCCTGAACCAGATAGGCCAGTTATGACGACAAATTGGTCCTTGGGGATTTCTACAGAAACATTCTTTAAATTATGTTCTTTAGCGCCCTTAATAACTATCTTTTTCATCATATTTTTTGTTGCTTTGAGTTAATAAAATTAATAATGAGAAGAATTGTGATATAAATCTAATTAATTAATTTAACAAATATTAAATATTATGGCTGGAAGTTTAAATAAAGTATTATTAATTGGTCGTTTGGGCGCAGATCCTGAGATAAAACAAATGGTAAACGGCAAAAGTGTTGCAAGATTGAGCTTAGCAACAAGTCAATCTTGGAAAGATAAGAATACAGGTGAAAAAAAAGAAAAAACTGAATGGCACCGTATAGTTGTATTTAATGAGGGACTAGTAAATGTTATTCAACAATACTTAAAAAAAGGTGCTCAAATATATGTTGAAGGTCAACTTACTACAAGAAAATGGAAAGATGAACAGTCTGGTCAAGATAAGTATTCAACTGAAATTGTTCTTCAAGGGTATAACACTACTTTAACTATGCTTGGTGGTGGAGGCTCTGGAGGCGGTATTCAAAACGACACTACTCAACAAAATAATATTGAGGATTCTTCTCAAGTGTCAAATGATATGGATGACGAAATTCCGTTTTAATATCTATGCAAAAAACTGAAATTCCAAAAGACAATAATATTAAGTTAATCTCAATGCATGATGAGATGAGCTCATCTTATCTATCATATGCAATGAGTGTTATTGTAAGTCGAGCCTTACCAGATATTAGAGATGGTTTAAAACCTGTTCACAGAAGAATTTTGTATGCAATGTATAAAGGTGGATATGATTGGTCTAAACAATTCAGAAAATCTGCAAGAATTGTGGGTGATGTTATAGGTAAATATCATCCTCATGGTGATCAATCAGTTTACGATGCACTAGTAAGAATGGTTCAAGATTTTTCAATGAGTCTTCCTTTGGTTCAAGGTCAAGGTAATTTTGGATCTATAGATGGTGACCCTGCAGCTGCAATGAGATATACAGAGACAAGATTATCTAAAGTTTCACAGTATTTAATTGATGATATAGAGAAGAATACTATTTCATTTAAAAATAATTATGATGAAACAGAAAAAGAACCTACGGTTTTGCCCGCTCAATATCCAAATCTTTTAGTAAATGGTGCTGGAGGTATAGCAGTTGGAATGGCCACAAGCATTCCTCCTCATAATTTAGGTGAAATTATAAATGGTACTTTAGCTCTAATAGACAATAAAGATATTAAGATCAGAGAATTGATGAAACATGTTCCGGGTCCTGATTTTCCAACTGGTGGAGTTATCATCGGTAAAGACATTATAAAACAGGGTTATAATAATGGTAGAGGGTCCTTTAAAATAAGAGGTGAAGTTTCTGTTGAAAGTTTAAAAAATGGAAGAGAAAGATTGGTTATTACATCAATACCTTATCAGGTTAACAAATCAGTTTTAAATGAAAGAATTGCTCAATTAGTCAGAGAAAAAAAGATAGAAGGTATTAAAGATATTAGAGACGAGTCTAATAGAGAGGGTATAAGAGTTGCTATAGATTTGAGAAATGGAGTTGAGCCAGAGACCATAAAAAGACAACTTTATAAGAATACACAAATTGAAAGTTCTTTTGGTTTTAATACTTTAGCAATCGTTGAGGGTAAACCTAAAACATGTACATTAAAAGATTTCTTATCAAACTTTTTATCATTTAGAGAAGATGTCGTAATTAAGAAGACTAAATTTGATTTACAAAAAGCTGAAGAAAGAGCTCATATTTTAATTGGATTATCTGTATCAGTTGAAAACTTAGATAAGATTATTAAAATTATTCGATCATCAAAAACACCTGAGGATGCAAAACAAGCTATATTAAAAACTAAATGGAAAATTAACAAATCTCAAAAATTAATTTCTTTAGTAGAAGCAAAAAAAAGCAAGGGTTTATACTCCTTATCAGAACCACAAGTTATAGCTATATTAGAACTTAGACTTCAAAAATTAACCGCACTTGGAATTAACGAAATTGAAGTTGAGATAAAAAAGTTAGCTGAATTAATAGCAAGATATAAAAAAATTATTTCATCAAAAAAAGAACTTTTAAAAGTTATTAGTGAAGAACTTAAGAACATAAAAGAAAAGTTTGCTGTTCCAAGAAGAACTAAAATTATTGATGCAGTCCTAAATTACGATATTGAAGAAACAATTCAAAAACAATCTGTAATAATAACAGTTACTCTACAAGGTTATATTAAAAGGGGTTCTTTAGACGGTGTAAAACAACAAAAAAGAGGTGGAAAAGGGAAGTCTGGAATAACTACAAGAGATCAAGATTCTGTTGTTCAAACACTATCGGTAAATACTCATACTTCTGTTTTGTTTTTTTCAACAGAAGGATTAGTTTATAAAGTTAAGGCTTGGAAAATTCCAGAGGGCTCATCATCATCTAAAGGTAAGTCTTTATTTAATATTTTACCTTTGAAAAGCCACCAATCAATCAGTTCTATTATGCCAATGCCAGAAAATGAAACTGACTTAAAGAATTACCAAATAATCTTTGCTACAGCTCAAGGTAAAGTTAGAAAAAATAGTCTAGAAGATTTTTCATCTATTAACGCATCAGGTAAAATTGCAATGAAACTTGATAATAATGATAAAATTGTCGGTGTTAAAATTTGTCAAGATGATCAAGATATCATCTTAAGTACTAAGTTTGGTAAATGTATTAGATTTGAAGCAAAAAAATTAAGAGTATTTAAAGGCAGATCTTCAAAAGGAATTAAGGGAATTGAATTAGCTCCTAATGATCAGATTGTTTCATTATCAGTCATTGACAATGATAAAACTAAAAAAAATGGTAAGAAATCTAAAGATGATAAATCTGAGATAAAAGCTAAAGAAAAATTTGTATTATCTATAAGTGAAAATGGATATGGTAAAAAAACATCTCATATAGATTACAGAGTTACCAATAGAGGAGGCAAGGGTATTATTGGTATTGTAAACTCTCCAAGAAATGGAAATATTACTTCTTCTTTCCCTGTCTTTGAAGGTGATGAAATACTTATATCAACAAATAAAGGTAGGGTAATCAGAGTTGCTGTAAAAGAAATTAGAACAGCTGGTAGAAATACTCAAGGGGTTAGAATTATAAAACTTTCTGGAGAAGAAAAAGTTGTATCAGCCATCAAAATTGATGATAATTTAATTTAATGAATAAAGTAGCAATTTATCCTGGAACATTTGATCCTATTACGTATGGTCATATTGATGTCATTAAAAAATCACTGAAGTTATTTGATAAAATAGTGGTTGGAGTATCTGATGTTAGTAATAAAAATTACTTATTTAATTCAGATGAAAGAATAGATATTGTTAATAAAGCTCTATTTAAAGATTTAAAATTAAATAAAAATAAAATTTCAGTTGTATCTTTTAGCTCTCTTACAACTGATTTATGTAAAAAATATAAATCTAATATAATTTTAAGGGGCTTAAGAGCTGTATCTGATTTTGAATATGAGTTCCAATTAGCTGGAATGAATAGAAAATTAAATAATAATATAGAAACAATTTTCTTAATGTCAGATGTAGAAAATCAAATAATATCTTCAAAATTTGTTAAAGAAATTGTTAAATTAAATGGTGATATAAAAAAATTTACTACCAAAAGCACAATTAAATCTTTAAAAGAAAAATATGAATAAATTTCTTATTAAAATATTTATTTTATTTTTTTTATTTATTAATCAATCAATAGCCCAGGAGAATATAATGATTTTGAAATTAAAAGATGGTGACGTTAAAATAGAGTTATTTGAAGATGTTGCACCAAATCATGTTAAAAGAATAAAAGAATTAGCGGATAGCGGTCAGTATAACAATGTAGTATTTCATCGAGTAATTGATGGCTTCATGGCACAAACCGGTGATGTTAAATTTGGAAATTCTAGTTCAAATGATTTTAATTTAAGTAGAGCTGGTATGGGTGGATCTGATTTACCAGATCTTAAACAAGAATTTAGTAGCTTACCACATGACAGAGGTACTCTTTCAATGGCAAGATCATCTGATCCAGACTCTGCAAATAGTCAATTCTTTATATGTTTTAAACCTGCACCTTTCTTAGATAGACAATACACAGTATTTGGAAAAGTTTTAGAGGGAATGGAATTTGTTGATATGATTAAAAGAGGTGATGATAGCAA
>CACFMU010000023.1:0-13211 GCA_902567435.1 uncultured Pelagibacteraceae bacterium | reverse complement strand
TAAAGAATTAAACTCCATTGGAATTAATAAAAAACCTGAAGATACAACTGTAGTAGTCGCTATGTCTGGTGGAGTAGATTCTTCAACTGTAGCCGGTATTATGAAAAATGAAGGCTATAAGGTTATAGGAATTACTTTAAAACTTTATGACGATGGCAAAGAAGTTGCAGCATCTAAACAATGTTGCTCAGGACAAGATATTATGGATGCTAAACGTGTAGCAAATAAATTAGGTATAGAACATAAAATTTTGTATTACCAAGATAAATTTAAACAAGGGGTAATAGATAACTTTGTAGAAAGTTACTTAAATGGAGAAACACCAATTCCATGTGTTCAATGTAATCAAACAGTAAAGTTTAAAGACTTATTTGAAGTTTCTAAAGAACTTAATGCAGATGCATTGGTTACAGGACATTATGTTAAAAATATTACATCAAATAATATAAATAATATGTATAGAGCAATTGATGAAAATCGAGATCAAAGTTATTTTTTATTTAATACTACTCGTGAACAGTTAAATTATTTGAGATTTCCTCTAGGAGGTATGCTTAAGGACAAAACAAGAGAGATTGCTAAAAATCTTGATTTAAATGTTGCTGATAAGCCTGATAGTCAGGATATTTGTTTTGTACCAAGTGGAGACTATGCTTCAGTAATTAGAAAATTTAGACCAGACTCGTTTCAAAAAGGAAATATCAAAAATTTGAATGGTGATGTCATAGGGGTTCATGATGGTATAATTAATTTTACTATTGGTCAAAGAAAAGGAATTAAAGTTTCAGATAAAGAACCTTTATATGTTCTTAAGATAAATTCAGATAATAATGAGATAATAGTAGGACCAAAAGAGAATCTTGGTAAGAAAGACATTCTTTTAAAAGATTTAAATTTATTAGCAGATAAAGAAGTTTTAGATCAAAATATTTTTGTGAAAGTAAGATCAACTGGTAATCTTCTTGAGGCAAAGGTAGATTTAAGAGACCATAATACAGCTCATGTTTTTTTAGTTAAACCTGAAGATGGAATTTCTCCAGGACAGGCATGCGTATTTTACAGCAAAGACCAGTTTGGTCATAGAGTTCTTGGGGGTGGTTGGATTAAAGAATAGAAGAATTATTTTTTCTTATTTTTTCTTTTAGCTCTTCTCTTTTTAGAGCCCTGTTTTCTTCGGCCTCTATGTTTTTTTGGGTAACTCATTTAATCCTATTTATTAATTTTATTGACGTTTTTTACGGGATATAGCATTGTCTTATAAACATATCAAATTTTATTATGAGCAATTCTTTTAAAACATTTTTAAAACATACCGCAAAAGACTTTCATAACCAGGCTGTTAACCCACCTATAGTTAGAGCTTCTACAATAATCTTTAAATCAATGGGTGATATTAGAAAAATGCAAAATAAAGCTAAATCTGATCCTACAGGAGGGCATTTTGATTATGGTAGACAAGGCACATCGACAACACATGTTTTGCAAAAAATTTTATCTAAATTGGAGGAAAGTTATCATACTTTTTTAACACCAACTGGCTTTGGTGCAGTTTTTTTAGCTATTTTTAGCACTACAAGACCAGGCGATGAAATTATAGTTGCCGATCCTGTTTACAGCCCAACAAGAATTTTATCACAGGATTTTTTAAAAGAATTTAATATTAAAACAACATTTTATAATCCTCATGATCTTAAAACTTTAGAAAACAGTATTACCAAAAAAACAAAACTAATTTTTGTAGAAAATCCAGGAAGTAATACGTTTGAATTTCACGATATAGGTAAGGTTGTATCAATTGCAAAAAAATATAAAATTTTAACTGCAATTGATAATACATGGGCAACTCCTTATTTTTTAAAACCAATTAAATTAGGTTTTGATATGTCAATAGTTTCAGCAACTAAATATTATTCTGGTCATTCTGATGTTATGGGGGGATCGTTAGCTGTTAACAAGAAAGTCTTTAAACAAGTTGCAAAAACTGAAAAAATTACTGGATTACGTTTAGGACCTGATGATGCATATTTAATTACAAGAGGATTGAGAACTTTAGATGTTAGATTGGATAGACATAGAGAAAATGCAATGAAGGTTGCTGAGTTTTTAACCAAATTTAAAAATATTAAATTACTATATCCTTATAAGAAAAATTCTCTTAATTTTAGGATGTGGAAAAAATATTACTCTGGTGCATCTGGATTGATGGGGTTAAGAATCAAAGCAAAGAGTGAAAAATCAGTTATAAAATTCGTAAATAATTTAAAATTATTTGGACATGGATATAGTTGGGGTGGATTTGAAAGTTTAGCTTTACATCAAAATTTAAGAGAACAAGGTGACAGAAGATATCTTAATTTAGCAAAAAATGAGCATCTTGTTAGATTACATATAGGTCTCGAAGATCCTAGCGACCTTATCGCTGATATAAAACAATCTTTAAAACATTTAAAGTAGACTTTGAATGTCTACTGATAAGTTTATCAAAAATAAAACAGTTCTAATTACATTAATTTCAGCTTGTGCGATTGTTATTGTGTCTCTTGGAATTAGACAAACTTTTGGGATGTTTTATTTTGATTTTTCAACCGACTTAGGAATTACTCTTTCACAATTCGGATTTGCCCTAGGTCTTCAAATGTTTTTATGGGGAGCTTTTGCGCCTTGGTTTGGTGTTATTACAGATAAATATGGTGGGCATATAGCTGTATTTATTGGTTTTGTATTTTATCTATTTGGAATTTTGATACTAGTTTCAGAATATAACACTGGACTTTATTTTGTAACCGGTATTGGTGTATTAATTGGAGTAGCACTTGGTGGAACTGCAATTAGCATCCCAGTTTCTGTTGTCGCTAAACATTTTCATGACTCAAACAGAACTGTAGCTATAGGCATTGTTACTGCAGCTGGTTCTTTTGGTTATTTTGTTTCACCAGTTTTTACGAGGTACTCCTTAGTAGAATTTGGATGGGAAAACACATTATTAATTTTTGCGGCATTTGTTGCTGCAGGATTATTTTTAGCTTTTTGTCTAACTACTCCAAAAAATGTAGTTGGTGGTAAAACTGATGATGATCAAACAGCCTTGGAGGCTTTAAAAGAAGCTTTGAATAATAAAAGTTACATTTATCTAACTTTAGGTTTTTTTGTATGTGGATGGCATATTGCTTTAGTTGCCACACATATTCCAGTTTATATTAATGATAGAGGTTTACCTGAATGGTGTACAGTCACAATTTTATCAATGATAGGATTATTTAATATAGCAGGAACATTGTCATCAGGATATTTAGCTCAAAAATTTAGTAAAAAAATAATTTTAAGCACTATTTATTTGGCCAGAGGTTTAGTTATTGCTATATTTATTTTTCTTCCACCAAGTCCAATTATTGCAGTATTGTTTGGTATTACTTTTGGTTTTTTATGGCTCTCAACAGTTCCTCCAACAATGGGGATTGTCGGATTTGTATTTGGAACTAAATATATTGGATTATTATATGGAATAGTATTTTTAAGCCATCAAGTAGGATCTTTTCTTGGAGCATATTTGGGAGGAGTATTTCATGACTTGTACGGCTCATATGATTATGCATGGTACATATCTATAGGTTTATCAGTCTTTGCAGGCTTGATACATTTACCCATTAAAGAAAAACAAGTTGCAAGACTTCAAACAGTTTAGAAAATTGATCAGAGAAAATTATTTAAATAGAATTAACAACTCCAACAAAACTTTTATCATTTATAAAACGATCAAAGGTTTTGATTTATTTACAGATTTTTCAAAAAAAATAACTTTAAATAATAAAAATATCATTAATTTTTTAAATCAAAAACATAAGTTTAAGACAAAGTATAAAGATACAGATTTAATGATAGGTTTTTTTGGATATGAATTATTAAATAATCTAATTGGAGTAAAGTTACCTAAACAAAAAAGTATCAACTTTCCAAAAGGAATATTCTATAAGCCAGAAACTAAAATTTCTTTAAAAGAAGATTTAACTTATCAATTAAATTCATCAAAAAAAATAGATAAAGAATTTAAGATAAATATTGATCAAAAATCATACACTAAAATCTTTAATAAATTTAAAAAGAAAATTAGATCTGGTGAGACATATCAAATTAAAATATGCACAAAATATAAAAATAAATCTTCAATTGATCCTTTAGACTTTTTTTGCAGATTGACTAAAAGCAATTTAGCACCAGAAGCTTTCATGATTAAAGATAAAAACTTCTCAATTATTAGTTGTTCACCTGAGAATTTAATTACTAAAAATGGTTCTAAAATATCAACAAAACCTATAGCTGGAACATTAAGAAAAACTAAAAATTTTAATAAGAATAAAGCTTTAAGTTTTTTTAGAAATAATATTAAGGAAACTAAAGAGCATAATATGATAGTTGATATGGAAAGAAATGATCTTTCAAGAATATGTAAACCTGGAAGCGTTAAGCTTAACAAAGAAAAAACAGTCGAAGAATATAAAGATCTTTATCATTATGTAAGTTTAATTACAGGAAAGCTTAAAAAAAATATAAAGAATATAGATATTATAAAAGCAATGATGCCTGGTGGATCAGTAATTGGTTGTCCTAAAATAAGCACATTAAATCTTTTGAACAATCAAGAAAAAGAAAATCGAAATATTTATACAGGGAGCTTTGGTTTCATTAAATTTAATGGCGATATGAGATTTAACATAATTATTAGATCAATATTAAATTATAAAAATGTTTCTGAAATTTCAGTCGCATCCGGGGTTGTAATTGACAGTAATGCAAAACATGAATTTAATGAAAACTTTATTAAAGCAAAAGCGTTAATAGATTTATATAAATGATATATGTAATTGATCACAAAGACTCGTTTACACATAATGTGGTTCATCAATTTTCATTATTTGATAATGTCGTGTGTGATGATTTTAGTAAAATTAACAACTCAAAATTAAATCAAGCATCAACAATTGTTTTTTCTCCAGGACCAGGTTCTCCAAAAGATTATCCATTGTCCTCAAAAATTTATAAGAAATTTAAGGGTAAAAAGAAAATAATTGGGATTTGTCTGGGGTTTCAGCAAATATTATTTTGTGAAGGAGCTAGTATAATTGAACAAAGTAAAATTTATCACGGATTTCAATCAGAAGTATTGGTTAATAAATCAAGTAAACTATTTAACACTGGACGCAAATTTAAAGTTGGTCGTTATCATTCTTTAAAATTAAAAGAACCCTTTGTAGCAGAAAATTTTGACATAACAATGAGATGTGTTATTTCAGGAGCCGCAATGTCATTTGAAAATAACATTGATAAAATTTATGGATTTCAATTTCACCCAGAATCATTTTTAACTTTAAATGGTAAAATACTTATTAAAAAAATCTTATCAGCTTAAAGATCTTAAAGAAATTGAATTTAAAGATCTTTGGGGAGATCGTGGTGTGTTTACAACAATGTGGATATTTAAAAATCCTTCAAAAATTCTTTTCTTTAAAGAACATATTAATAACTTAATCAAATCTGCTAAAGCTTTCTCAATATCTAAATCATCATTAAGATCAAATATTTTAAGATTAATTAAAAATAATATTGATTCAAAAGTAAGATATAATCATTTATTAAGAGTTGCTGTTAATAAAGGCATTCTTTCAATTTCATTAAGAAAACGTATCAAGCCAAAGTTAAATTTTAATTTAAAATTAGTAAAACTAAAAAGACAAAAACCTGAATTTAAAAATTTAAAATATAAAGAAATAATAAAACATTTATCCAAACTTGATAATTCAAAATCAGATATTGGGTTATGCTCAAATAAAAAAATTTTTGAAACCGGAACTTCTAACTTACTTTTTGTTAAGGATGGTAAATTCTTTTCACCAATTGATAAATTTTACAAAGGTATTACATACAAATTTTTTAAGTCAAAAATAAAAAAAATTACAAGAAAAGATATTTTTGTTAGTAATTTAAAAGAGTTTGATGAAATTATTTTGATTGGATCTGGAAAAGGAGTTGCTTCAGTAAAAACCATTAACCAAATAAAATGGAAAAGAAAAAGCCTAAAATTTTATAAAATTCTTTCAAAACATTATCAATCGGCAATTAACAAATGCCCAAGGTATAAATAGATTATGAAAGATCCCAATGATCCTTGTTTATTCTGCAATCCTAAAATTAGTGGAGTTGCGCATGAAAATAATTTAGCTTATGCAAGTTTCGACTCTTTTCCAGTTTCAGAACATCATTGCCTGATAATTCCAAAAAGACATATGAGTGATTATTTTGAATTAACAAACAATGAAATAATTGCTTGCAATGATTTAATTAAGATAATTAAAAATGAAATTTTAAATAAGGATCAAACTGTTAAAGCATTTAACATTGGAACTAATGCAGGTAAAGAATCTGGTCAATCAATTATGCACTGTCACATTCATGTGATTCCAAGAAGAGAAGATGATGTTGAAAACCCACAAGGTGGAGTGAGATCAGTAATCCCAAAAAAACAGCATTATAAAAGAAAAATATAAATTATAAGTTGTTATTAAAGACACATTGACCAATAGTTAAGGTTGATCTATAGAATTAACTAGTTTAGAAAAACTTTTTATTTTAATAAAATTTTTTAACATTAAGGGTAATATGTTGGGAACTAATCCATTTTCTGTTTTAGCTGAAACAGTTTCGCCATTTGCTATGCAAAGCTTTATTGTTGCAATGATAGTTTTGATTGCTTTAGGAACAATAATTCAGATGATACATCATAAAAATATTACTTATTTTTTTAACAATGCAAAAAAAGCAAAACTTCAAGCAACTAGAGAAATAGGTGCTGGAGAGAAAGCTTCAATCATTGCAAAAACAGCAGTTGTAGACATTGGAACTACTTCAGAATTAGGATTTGGAAAAAGAAGATTATCTCATGTATTAGGTATGTACGGTACTATAATATTTTGGATATCTTCAGCAGTATTAGTATTTTGCTATACAGGTGCTGATAAAACTTCTTCATCAATGTGGTCTGTTTTATGGCATGTTGGGGCAATATTAACTTGTGTAGGTGGATATTGGTTCTGGTTCTTTTTAAGAGTTGATGTCTCTGCAGAGGCTCATCCTTGGTATAGAATAATTAAAGCAGATTTATTTGTGTTAGCTTTATTAGCTTGTTCTACTTTTGGGTTAGCTTGGTCATACACACAATTTAATGGTCAGACAGGAATTTCATTTTTGTTTTTAACTTTATTTGTAGTTTCAAATTTAGTTTTATTTGGTGGAGTTTATTGGTCTAAATTTGCTCATATGTTTTATAAACCAGGGGCAGCAATACAAAAAAATCTGGCTGAAGCTGATGGATCTAGGGATAATTTACCTCCACCAGCTGAAGCACCTGAGCAATTTGGCCTAGGTATAAAAAGAGAAGAGCCAAAACACTATTAATATGTTAACTAGAAAAGGAATAAATTAAATTATGTCAACTTTTGTATACATGACTAGATGTGATGGCTGTGGTCATTGCGTAGATATTTGCCCGTCAGATATAATGCACATTGATGAAAATATAAGACGTGCAAAAAATATTGAACCTAATTTTTGCTGGGAATGTTATTCATGTGTAAAAGCATGTCCAAATCATGCAATTGATGTAAGAGGTTATGCTGACTTTGCACCAATGGGGCACAGTGTTAGAGTTAGACGTGAAGAAGAAAAAGGAACTATTTCTTGGAAAATTAAATTTAGAAATGGAACTACAAAAGATTTTGTATCTCCAATTACAACAAAACCATGGGGTAAATTTATCCCTAAACTTGCTGATGGTGATAAACCTAATCAAGGTGAAATTAATTCACAACGTTTATACACAGAACCAGAAGGACTTAATATTGATGGCGAATTACCTGCGGTACCAAAAGAATCGTTTAAAAAAGGAGTTTATTACTAATGGCTAAGCATAAAACACATTATGAAGATTGCGATGTTCTAGTTGTTGGTGGAGGTATGGCTGGAACGGGTGCTACTTTTGAAGCTAGACACTGGGGTAGAGACATGAAAATTATTTGTGTTGAAAAAGCTAACATTGATAGAAGTGGAGCAGTTGCTCAAGGTCTTTATGCTATTAACTGCTACATGGGCATGCAGTGGGGTGAGAACCAACCAGAAGATCATGTAAGATATGCAAGAAATGATCTAATGGGAATGGTTAGAGAAGATTTAGGTTATGATATGGCTAGACACGTAGACTCAACAGTTCATATGTTTGATGAGTGGGGCCTTCCAATGATGAAGAATGAAGAAACTGGTAGATATTTAAGAGAAGGTAAATGGCAAATCATGATTCATGGTGAAAGTTATAAACCTATTGTTGCAGAAGCAGCAAAAAAATCTGCTGATAAAATTTACAACAGAATAATGATTACTCATCTTTTAATGGATGAAACTCAAGAGAATAGAGTAGGTGGAGCTGTTGGATTTAATATGAGAACTGGAGACTTTCATGTGTTTAGAGCTAAAGCAGTAATTGTAGCTGCTGGTGGTGCTTCTCATATATTTAAGCCTAGAGCTGTAGGTGAAGGTATGGGAAGAACTTGGTATGCTCCGTGGAGTAATGGTTCAGCATATGCCTTACCGATTGCTGCAGGTGCAAAAATGACACAAATGGAAAACAGAATTGTGTTATGCAGATTTAAAGACGGATATGGACCTGTTGGTGCATATTTTTTACATTTAAAAACTTATACTCAAAATGCTAATGGTGAAAACTATGAGAAGAAATGGTATGATCAAACTAAAGAGTTAGTAGGTGAATATATAGATCATCATCCAACCCCAACTTGTTTGAGAAACCATGCTTTTATTCAAGAAACTATGGCAGGTGGTGGACCAATTCATATGGTTACTACTGAAGCTTTCCAAGACCCACATTTAGAAACTGTTGGATGGGAAAACTTTTTAGGTATGACAGTTGGTCAAGCAGTTGTTTGGGCGTCTCAAAATATCGATCCAAAATATACTAATCCGGAATTAACTACATCTGAGCCTTATGTTATGGGTTCTCACGCAACATGCTCAGGAGCATGGGTAAGTGGACCAGAAGATTTATCTCCACCAGAATATTTCTGGGGATACAATAGAATGCTTACTATTGATGGACTTTTTGGAGCTGGTGATACTGTTGGTGGAAGTGCTCACAAATTTTCATCAGGCTCTTTTACAGAAGGTAGATTAGCTGCAAAAGCTGCAGTTAAGTATATTGAAGATAAAAAGGCTGAAGGTTTAAAGGTATCTGATAAACAATGTGAAGATTTTAAAACTAAAGTTTATAAACCTCTAGAAACATATACAGTTGCTCAAAATGAAATTACTGGAGGTACAGTATCTCCTAGTTATATATCTCCAATTCAAGGATTACAGCGTTTACAAAGAATAATGGACGAATATGTCGGTGGAATTGCGACTAATTACATGACTAATGCCAATATGTTAAAAAGAGGATTGGAGCTTCTAGCTTGGTTAGAAGAAGATCTTGAAAACGTTGGGGCTGAGGATTATCACCAACTAATGAGAGCTTGGGAGCTTAAACATAGAGCTCTTACTTCACAGTGTGTAACAGAACATACTATGTTTAGAGAAGAAACGAGATGGCCAGGATATTATTACAGAGGTGATCATATGAAACTTGATGATGACAACTGGCATTGCCTGACAGTTTCTAGAAGAGACCCTAAAACTGGTAAATTTAGTATGGAGAAGGTTCCTGTCTACCATATCGTGGACGAGAACGAGAAGAAAAAAGCTTCCTAATAAAATTTTAAGTACTCAGTATGGATATATTGTCGATGACAGATGATGAGGTTTATGCGGTAGCTAAACCTATCTGGGATAATTTAGTGAGATCTTCAAATCTTAAGGACTACGGAGGGTTTACAAGGGACTTTTCGACACAAATGCTGTTTGGAGCAAATGAGGTCGAACTTGGCAAGCAGTGGGCAAATAATAAGATAATCACTAATTTAAAAGAAACATTTGAACCATTTGGCTGTCTTAGAAGAGGTGTTCACATCACAGTCTTAATCAAGCAAACTAATAAAGAGATCTCAGGAGAATTTCTTGGTAGGCTAGTGCTTGGTGTTGAAGATGATGTGGTTAAAGTCTTTGGAGCAACCATCTACTAAAAAAAATAGTTAATCCAAATTATAAAATAATTGTTTGACAAATAACGTTATGGGTGTATTGACGGATTAAATGCAATTTTCTAACGTAAAAATCATAAACAAACTTCAAAACTTAAAAGCAACTTTTATTAAAACTGGTATATTTTTAAGCCTAGCTGCTTATTGGGGTGTTATTTTAGTTGGAACTTTTATCACTTTTAACTAAGTTATTTTTAAATAACTTTTAAATTTTTTATGGAAGTATTTTTACCAATCGCACAAGTATTTGTTAATCCTATTGAAATACTTTTTTTAAGTGCAATTGTTGGTGTTCTCTCAGGTTTATTTGGAGTAGGCGGTGGTTTTTTAATGACACCATTTTTAATTTTTTTAGGTGTTCCACCCGCATATGCTGTTGCAAATGAGGCTAATAATATTTTAGCAACATCTGTATCTGGTTCTACAACGCATTATCTAAAAAATACTTTAGATTATAAAATGGGACTAATGATAGTGATTGGAGGAACGATAGGTACGTCTCTCGGTATTTATACTTTTACATATTTTAAAGGAATTGGAAAAATAGATACAGTTATCTCTTTGGCTTATATGTATATATTAGCAATAATTGGTACTCTAATGTTAGTCGAAAGCCTAGGTGAAATTGATAAGGCTAAAAAAAATCTTTTAATTAAAAAAAAATTACATGTTCATTATTGGATTCATGGTCTTCCATTTAGAATGAGATTTCCGAAATCTAAATTATATGAAAGTGTATTCACCCCAATAATTATAGGATTATTAGTAGGTTTTATTGCTGCGATCATGGGTATAGGTGGTGCGTTTATCTTAGTACCCGCAATGATTTATATTATTAAGATGCCTACAAAGTTAGTCCCTGGAACTTCATTGTTTGTAACAATATTTGTAAGTGTAATTGTAACTTTTTTGCATTCATTTAATTATGGTTCGATAGATTTAATGTTAGTTTTTATGTTGGTTATTGGATCTATAATTGGTGTTCAATTAGGACAAAAATTAGGTGAAAGAATTGATAGCTCTGGGCTTAGAGCTTTGTTAGCAATTTTACTTTTGATAGTTGGTATAGCTATTGCTTATGATAGTTTTTTTGCAGAGGAAATTCAAAAAGAAACAGTAAAAGTTTTAAATGCAGAACTAAATTTTTTCTCATTATTTATTAAACAATTTTCTGAAGAGATGCCATTTTTCTATGGATTATTTTCAATTATGTTTGCTGTATTTTTAGGTGTAGCAGCAGCCTTTATAAGAAGATTTATTTCGAATTTTAAAAAAAAAATGTCTGTAAAATCTTAGTTTTGAAATTTATTAAATAAATTTTTGTAGAGTTTCAATATAGATTAGACTTATAATTCCAACTGTAACAGCTGCAATCAAACCAACAACAAAAGGTTTGTAACCCATTGATTTTAATTCACTTAGATTGATAGAAATTCCAACAGCTGCCATAGCCATTGTTAAGAAAACAGTTGCTAAAATTTTCAAATATTCAATTAGATTAACCCAAATTTCATGGTTATTACTTTCTGTAGGATATAATTGATCGCCTAAATTTCTTACAATTATCATCCCAATAAAACCTAAAACAAAATAAGGAAAAATATTAAAAATTGAGTATTTTTGCCCTTTAAATTCACCTCTATTATATAAAAAAGCAAATAAAGGTATCAATATTACCAGAAAAGTATTTCTAATTAGCTTTGTTACTGTTGCTACATTTAATGTTTCAGGGCTATTAAACTGTTGATCATAAATCAATCCAGCTGCAACTACTTGAGAAGTCTCATGAATAGAAGTTCCTAAAAATAATCCAACATTTAATGCTTCATTATCAAAATACCATTCGGCAAAATATGGATATAACAGCATTGCAATTACTCCAAATAAAGTAATATTTGCAATTGCATAAGCTACTTCAGATTTCTTTGCATTAATAACTGGAGCAGTTGCTACTATTGCTGTTGCTCCACAGACACTTGTGCCTATAGCTATTAGATAAGACATTTTTGAGGAGATAGGCACTTTTCTAACTAGTAATTTAATTAAAATTAAAACCCCCACGATACAAATTATAATTAATGGAATTGCAATTGATCCAAACTTAATAAAATCTGCAAAACTTAATCTAATACCTAAAAATATTATTCCTAATTTTAATATATATTGTTGAGTAAAATCCAAACCAATCATCATTCCTGGTCTTGGTGTAAATGCATTACCCATTAAAATTCCAAGAAGTATAGCTATTAGTACAGTTGAAATTGGACTTTTGGGAGTTCCGAAAATTTCTATTGCCAATACATTATTTATTCCTTGAGAAAATAAACAAAATACTAAAGCTAAAATAACACCTGGTAAAATAGACTTGAGATACTTAAAGTTAATTAGCACAGAATTTTTATGCACTTCTGTAGAGTTTAGTCATCACAAATTCTTTATGACCTAAAGCTTCTGCACAAGTTAATCTTCCGTTAGCTACCCTTAAAGTTGTTTTAATTAATTCATCTCCTGCTTGAGACATATTCATTTCACGAGTTAATATTTTTGAAACATCACAGTCAATATGCTCACCCATACCTTTTACAGTTAATGGATTTGCAGTTAATTTTACAACAGGTTCGATCGGATTGCCGACAATATTACCTTGTCCTGTTGGAAACAAATGAATGTTAAAACCAGCTGCTGCTTGAAGAGTTACACACTCTGCTGCTGCAGATGAAGTATCCATAAAATACAAACCTTTACCTTTAGTTGGCTCCTCAGCAGGTTCTAAGACATCTATAAATTTACAGTTTCCGATCTTTTGAAAATTTCCAAATGCTTTTTCTTCAATAGTAGTTAATCCACCTGCAATATTACCTGCAGTAGGTTGACTTTCAGAAAGATCATCAGTTGCTTCTTTTAAAATAAAATCATTATAATCATTCCAAGTTTTCATAAACTTGTCTGATGCTTCTTGAGTAGCACCTCTTGTAGCGCAAACTTGTTCAGCACCAGTTAATTCAGAAGTTTCAC
>CACFMU010000022.1:0-13753 GCA_902567435.1 uncultured Pelagibacteraceae bacterium | reverse complement strand
GTTACTTTATTAAACCAACCATTTTTACAGATGTGACTAATGATATGAGAGTGGCTAAAGAAGAAATATTTGGCCCTGTTCTTTCAATTATTCCATTTGAAACTGAAGAAGAAGCTATCAAAATTGTAAATGAGACAGAGTATGGTCTTGGAAACTATTTGCAAACTGAAGACAAAGAAAAAGCAAAAAGAATTTCAAAAAAACTTAAAGCAGGAACTATTTATGTTAACGGTAATGGCGCTGACCCAGGTGCTCCATTTGGTGGTTATAAACAATCAGGGAATGGACGTGAAGGTGGAATATGGGGATTGCTTGAATTCTTAGAAGTGAAAACAATTACGCACTGGCCAAAATAATATGATCGGTTACATCATGGTTGGAACTAATGATTTAAATCGTTCAATCAAATTTTATGATGAACTATTTAAAATTTTAGACTTAGAAAGAATTGAGACTGATGATGTTTGTGCAGGCTATTCTCAAAAAGGTGGTGATGGAAAAGTTGAGTTTTATGTTACAAAACCTGTAAATAAAAAAGAAGCAACTATAGGAAATGGTTCTCAGGTTTCATTTATAACTAATTCTAGAAATATTGTAGACAAATTTCATGAACTTGGTTTGCAACTTGGGGCAACAAGTGAAGGTTTAGGTGGTGAAAGACCTGAAGGTTCTGGAGTTTATTATTCTTATATTCGTGATTTAGATGGAAATAAAATCTGTGTGTTTACAAATAACAAATAGGTAATGTCTTACCAGTTCATAAAAGAAAAATTAGATAAAAATAGTGTTGTAATACTTGATGGTGGTAATGGTGGGGAACTAGAGCAAATTGGTGCAAAAATGGACAAGGATTTGTGGGCTGGAAAAAGTGCAATTGATGATCCAGATAAACTTTTTCAAGTTCATGAAAATTATATAAAATCAGGAGCAGATGTAATTACGTCAAATACTTACGCAATTACCCCTATTTCAATGAAAGAATATGGTTATGAGAAATTTACTCAGGAATGGAATAAAAAAACTGTTGATATAGCATTAAAAGCTGCGGCTTTAACAGACAGAGAAATTGCAGTTGCAGGATCTGTATCTACATCTGGAAGTTGGGATAAGTTAACTACTGACGAAATAAAACCTGGATTTACCGATCAGTTAAATATTTTATCAGATGCAGGTGTTGATTTGATTATTTTAGAAGCAATGACTTCTAAAGATGAAACAGTTGAAAGTATTATTGAATGTTCATCTAAAATTAATTTACCAGTATGGCTTTCTATCTCTTGTGCAATGAATAATGAGGAAGGAAAGTTAATGCATGGGTATCAAGAGAGTGTGACTAATTCCAAAGCTCAGTTTTATGATTATTTAGAAAATTCATTATTAAAATTTACTCAACTTCATAAAGGGCCAATTTTAGTTGCTCACTCTGATATTAAAGTAACAAGTGAAGCAGTAAAAATTCTTAAAAAAATTCACAAAGGATCAATTGGTGCTTATCCTAATAATGGATATTTTGAAAAACCAAATTGGAAGTTAGTAGATGATATTTCACCATCTTCGTATCTTGAAGAGGCAAAATCATGGGTATTAAATGGTGCGCAAATTATTGGAGGATGTTGTGGCGTTGGACCAGATAAAATTAAAGCTATATCAGTTTTAAAATAAATTATGTATTTTAAATTTAATGTATAAAAAAAAAATTATTAGTGAACCAAACCCCTCTCTTAAAATTATAAGAGATAATAAACCAAAATGGTATTTACCTGAAACAAGAAGAGAAGGATATAGAAATTTACACAAAATAAATAGGTATGGTTTGTTATTTAGATCTGATCAAGTTTTAACTTTAAATACAAAGTATAATCCTGAAATTGAAAAAATTATATCTGTACAAAAAATGATAAGTCATAAATATTTCTGCTCATTATTAGTTGGCAAAGATCAAGATATTCTTTTTGAGAAATACGCAGATGATTTTAGTGAACATACTCCCCAAACTATTATGTCTATTACTAAAATGTTTGTAAATTTATTTATTGGAGAACTTGTCGAAAAAAATATAATTGATTTAAACAAAACTGTTTCAGAATATTTACCAAATATTAATTCTGGATATGCTTCAGCAAAAATTCAGGATGTACTAGATATGAATATACAAAACTCTTATAGTGAAGATTATACGGATCCCTATACATCATCTTTTTTACATGAGCCTGTTTGTGGATGGAGACTTCCTAACGACCAAAATTATAAAATTGTTCAAGAAGAGTTTCTAAATTCAATTGAGTCTATTAAAGGAGAAACATTAGAAAATAAAAATGATTTATCTCACTATAAGTCAGCAAATACTGACGTCTTAGGTGTAATAATTGAGAAAGTTAGTGGAAAGAAATTAAAAGACTGGTTATTAGAAGCAGTTGAGGCGGCGGGTTTTGAAGATGCTATGTATATGGGAACTGATAGAGATAGTATGCCGTGGATTTCGGGTGGAGGATGCTTGATTTCAAGAGATTTTTTAAGGTATGGACTTTTATTCTCCAGAAAAGGCCATGGTGTAGAAAATAGAAAAGTTGGCTCAGAAAAATTTTTAAGTGAAACTCTTGCAAATAAGGGTACTAAATATATGAAGTTATCTACTGATAAATACTTACACTATTCTAATTCATCTATGAAATGCGGTGATTGGATTGGTCATTCTGGTCTTGGAGGTCAATTTTTAGCAATAAATTTAAAGAATGGAATTGTTGCATCATACTTTTCTGTCATTGAAACAGACTCTGGCACTGATGAAAATTACAAAAGAGATATGATCAATATGTTAGATGAAATTGTTAATAAAAATTTCTAGAAATTAACTTTGATTAATTTTATCTGCTATTAAAATTTTTCTCTGCATTTCTCGAAGAACAGGTTTTTCAATAAGCTTTCCATCAATTACTACTAAACCGGTATCCGACTCATTGAATTGGTCTACAATTCTTTTAGCTTTAATAATTTCTTCTTTAGAGGGTGTAAAAATTTCATTCAACATATTTATTTGTTTTGGATGGATAGAACCTTTTCCTGTAAATCCTAAATCTCTTACAAGTTCTGCTTCTTTTTTCATTCCATCCATATCCTCTAGATCTAAATAAGGTACATCTATAACATCTACACCAACACTTGCTCCAGCATGTACTAATCTAGATCTTGCGTATATCAAATTTTTATATTCATTCGGAACTCTAAGCTCTGCAGCCATATCTACACCTCCAAAATATAGTGCAACTATTCTTTTGCTTGCATGAGCAATGTCATAAATACTTTCAAGTGCCTCATTAGTCTCCATTATTACATGAAGATCAGTGTTTAAACCACAATCTGTCAACATATCATCAATAAAAATAATTTCATCAGGTGTTTTAACTTTAGGTAACATTATTGCTTTCACATTTGTTTTGCTTGAAACAACAGCTTCAAGATCCATGAGACCAAATTTAGTTCGTTGACAATTTACTCTAACAACTAACTCAACACCACTTTTAACTTCAAGAGTCTCAAGTGCTTTAAATGTATTTTTTCTTGCTTCATCTTTATCTTTGATTGCTATTCCATCTTCTAATTCAATACAAACCATATCTGCACCTGACGAAATAGCTTTTGGAAACATTTCTGGTTTAAGACCTGGTGTAAAAATAAAACTACGTCTTACATTTATTTTATTTGAATTCATCTAATTACTATATCTCATAATTTAAAATGTTATAAATTTTTTTTTGCTCGTTATTATTTACTGACATCCTCTTTTGGAGATAAAACTACAGCCACTATTCCACCAATAACAATTAAAGAACATCCAGTGATCTGACGCCAGCCAAATGGTTCATCAGTAAGAATACTTGAGCTAATTGCACCAACTATTATTTCTGATAAAAATAAAATTGAACATATTCCTGCTCCTATTTGGGTTGGGGCCCAAAGGATTACAATACCAGTTGGAATAAAATAAAAAACTGAAATTAAAACAAGAAATGTTGTCATTGCAATAAATGCTTCTGTTGATGGCATTGGTCCAAGATAATCTACAAGTAAAAAGCCAGCTACTATATTAAACAGTGTGCCATAAAAGAAAAAACCGAAAATTATAGGAAATACTCCGTCAGTTTTTATAACTTCAAGTCTAATCATTCCTCCTGCAAACATAATTCCACCTATAAGAGCTAACCAGTCTCCTGCATTTTCTGGTAATGGAATATTGCCACCTTGACCAAAAACTACCCATAAACCACCAAGTGCTAAACCTAAACTAACAATTCTTTGCCAACCATGTTTTTTCTTTAAAAAAATAATTTCGAAAATAGTTGTCCAAACAGGTGTCATATAAAACATTATTAAAGCTCTGACTACGTCAGTTAAAAGAAAGCTTAATGCATAACATATAAAACCTCCCCCAATTAAAATTCCCATACCAGGGAGCTCTAATCCGGTACCTTTTTTTTTGCTCATTCTCCAAAGTGCTATAGGCATTAATATTAGAGTTCCAATTATCATTTGGGAAATTGTACCCCAGCCTCCAGTTAAACCACCTTCCTCAAGAATTCTTTGTGGTAACCAGTATATTCCCCAAGCACCAGCGGATATCGCAAGAGCAATTGAAATTTTATAATGGTGGGGGTGTCTCATCTTAACTAATCTAATTTAGGTTTAATTTTACTAAAATTGAAAATATCTTCATATTTACTTGCAAAAGAATATAATTTCAAATCATCTTTATTTTTCCCAATAATTTGCATGCCCATAGGCATGCCATCTTTGTTAAAACCTGCTGGAATTGTAACTGTAGGTAGTTCTAAAAGGCTGGATAATATAAAAACTTCTAACCAACGATGATAAGTATCTAATTCTTTATCATTAATATTTTTTGGAAATTGTATATTTTTATTAAAGGGAAAAATTTGAGCTGATGGTAATACTAAAAAATCAAAATTTTCAAACATTAAATTTATTTGATTTAAACATTCTTGTTTTTGATTTAAGGCTATTTTTAGATCTTCGGCTTTAATTTCTTTGCCTTTGTTATATTCCCAAATTGCTTGATATGTCATTGAACTAATATCTATAATATTCATAGCTAAAGTATCTTCATAAATACTTTTGGCTCTTAAAGTTGTCCAACTCTTCCACAAAATATCAGTATTTATTTTTGGTTTAAGATTTTCTACTCTAAGATTTATTTTTTCTAAATCTTTTAATTTAGTCTCACAAATTTCCAATATATCTTTTTCTACAATATAATTCCCATTCATATTAGAAAGCCATCCAATTTTAAAAGATGAAAATTCTTTTTCACTTATATTTTGATTTTTAAAATAGCCATCTAAATCAAATGAAAATTTGTCAACTGAATCACTTCCTACAATTTCATCTAATAAAATTGACATATCTCTTGGATTTCTCGCAAAACATCCTGGCGTCGTAAGTATTGGATAATTTAAATTTTGTCCAGAGCGATCTGAAGGGATTAGACCTGGTGTGGGTCTAAAACCATAAATATTTGCATATGCTGCAGGTCCACGACATGATCCCATTTGATCTGTGCCATCAGCAAATGGTAATAATCCGGCAGCAACAGCTGAACTTGCACCTCCACTTGATCCTGCTGCTGATTTTGATAAATCATAAATGTTTGATGTTGGTCCGAAAATCCTATTAATTGTATGTCCACCTACACCAAGTTCTGCTGTGTTTGTTTTACCAATAACAATTGTTCCTTTATCAATTAATCGATTAACAAATAATGAGTTTTTTTTTGGTTGGTTATTTTTTAATCCTGGAAATCCATATGTAGTTTTAAAACCCACGACATCTGTCAGATCTTTAATTGCTATTGGCAATCCATTTAAAGGTTTGTCAATTTCCTTGATATTATCCTTTTCAATTGCCTCTTTTATGATTAATTCTCGATCTTTTTGAAGAACAATAGCGTTTAAATCAGGATTAAATTTTTCAATTCTGTCTAAATAATACTCAACAACCTCTTTAATTGAGATTTGTCGACTTTTTATATTGTTTTGTATTTCTTTAACTGATTGATTTTCAAGCATAAAAGCTTATCGAGCTTTTTTAATACTTTGCAAAACCATTTCTTTCATTTCAGCTAATGGAGCTACTTTAGGATTGGTTGCATACGCTTGATCTTTCATTGCTTTTTCAGCAATTCTTCCAGCACAATCCTCTGGAACGTTAATTTCACTCAAACTATTTGGAATTTTAATTCTATCTAAAAGGTTCTCTAAATTTTTTATAAATGCATTTACAGAATGATCTTTGTATTGCATTGCTTCTGACATTCTTTGAACTTTTTCTTCCATTCCTGGCAAATTATATTTCATGACAACTGGTAAAACTATTGCGTTAGTTAATCCATGATGGGTATTATATTCTGCTCCTACCATATGGGAAATAGAATGAACATTTCCTAAACCTTTCAAAAATGATATTCCTGCTAAACAAGATCCAACATGCATACCACCTCTTGCTAATATATTCTCAGGCTCTTCAACTGCTTTAATTAATGATTTTGAAATTAAAGAAAGTCCTTCTAGGGCTGCACCATCACACATTGGATTAAATCCAGGCACACAATATCCCTCTATAGCATGTATTAAAGCATCAGCTCCTGTCCATGCTGTTAAATTAGATGGTAATCCTATTGTTAACTCGGGGTCAATTAATGCTAAAGACGGTCTAACATCTGGATGCCACATACAAAATTTCATACCTTCTTTTAAGTAGGTAACCATTGCCGTTATCTCTGTTTCAGCTCCTGTGCCTGCTGTTGTAGGAATAGTTATAATTTTTGGAAAAGGATTATCTTTACTAATTTTTGGAGGTGTAAGTTCAAATTCAAAATCTCTTAGTGGCACATCATTATTTGCCGTAAGACATATTAATTTACCTCCATCCATTGCACTTCCACCACCAATGGCAATTATTGAGTCATGTTTTCCATCGTTATATTTTTTACAACCCACTGATATTTCATCCTCTCGAGGATTTGGCGATATATCAAAAAATAAATCTGACTTTACATTTGAGTTATCTAAATATCTTTGTAAATTTGTTACAAATGGTAATTTTGGGCTACCTTTATCTGTTACTATTAGTGGATTCTTGATATCTAAATTATTACAAATTGTGCCTATTTCTTTTAAACGACCAGGACCATATGCAATGTTAGTTGGGAATGTCCAATCTTGATTGGACAAGATATCAGATTCATTTAGTTTAAAATTACTCATTTTATTTGTAAGGTTTATACAATTTTAAAAAAAATTATACATGAAAATTTCCTCAGAAAAGATTGATATTAAAAAAACTTATCTTGCAGTGACTACTATGCTAATGGCAATTCTATGTGTTGATTTATATATGGTGGTAATTAAATTTTTAGGAGATGAATATTCTGTCATTCAACTCGCAGTGTTTAGAAATATTGCAGGTGTTATACCTCTAATTTTGCTGATTTTATTTACAAAAGAGCATTTTACGATATTTAAAAATCTTAATAAGACATTCATTACACTCAGTTTTTTTAGAGGTTTGGGATTTTTAGCAATGAATATTTTTATATTTATTTCTGTAATAAATCTTGAATTTGCAACTGCAATGACTCTTACTTTTTCATCCCCTTTTTTTATAGTTATATTTTCAATATTTTTTTTAAAAGACATGATTGGTATTTATAGATGGTCAGCAATTTTTATAGGTTTTTTAGGTGTTGTTTTAATTATGAAACCCACCAGCGAGATATTCAATTTCTATTCTATCTTCCCTATTTTAACTGCTATCGCTTGGGCTATAACAGTTATAATACTTAAATTTATTCCCGAGGGTCACTCAACTGCAAAGATACAACTATTCACTCTTATATTTAATGTTATAGGTGGTGTAATTTTATATTTTATTACAACTGGCCATGTTGAAATAAAAAGTATTGAAGATTTCTTTTTGATGACTTTAACAGGTGTATTGGGTGGAACTGCTGCAATTTTATTTATCTATTCCTATAGATTAATCTCAGCAAGTAAAATGGCTTCATTTGAATATTTGGGAATACCATCTTCTTTTGTTCTTGGGTGGATTTTTTTTAAAGAAGCTCCATGGCAACAACTTTTTCCAGGTGTGATAGCAATTGTTTTAGCTGGCATGATAATTATTTGGAGAGATAAAGTTAAAGAAAAAAGTATTAAGGGTAATAACCAGTTTAACTAGCTGATTTCATTGATTTCATTACTATCGCTCGATCTATTTCACCTAACAAATCTCCTGTATCGCTACACACGACTGGAAACGATTTGTCGGAATCGACTAACTTATCTATAAGTGTCTCAATTTTAGAATTATCAAGTATACAATGTGATTTATCTCCATATAACTTTTTAGTATCATCACAACATTCTTTTCTCATGACTTTTCCTGCACTAAGCACTTTATATTTTGGAACATCTTCACAGAAATCTTTTACATACTGATCTTTTGGATTTGCGACTATTTCCTCAGGTGTCCCAACTTGAGAAACTTCACCATCTTTCATAATTGCAATATGATCAGCCATTTTAATTGCCTCTAAAAAATCATGAGTAATAAATACCATTGTTTTTTTTAGTTTTTCTTGAATACCTAGAAGTTCATCTTGCATTTCTCTTCTTATAAGTGGATCTAAGGCAGAAAAGGGTTCGTCAAAAATTAATATTTCAGGATCTACGGCTAGCGCTCTTGCTAAACCAACTCTTTGCTGCATACCTCCTGATAATTCTCTAGGATAGTTGTTTTGCCATCCATCCAAACCAACCATTTTTAAAACTTCCATTGACTTTTCTATTCTTTCGTCTCTTTTGTTTCCTCTTACCTCTAATCCATATGCAATATTTTCTATTACTGTTCTGTGGGGGAATAGACCAAAATGTTGAAACACCATACTCATTTTATTTCTTCTAATATCTAATAATTCTCTACTATTCATTTTTGTAACATCAACATCATCCATTTTTACAGTTCCTGAAGTTGGCTCAATAAGTCGTGATATACACCTTACCAATGTTGATTTACCACTTCCTGATAATCCCATGACTACAAAAGTCTCACCTTTTTCAATTGAAAAACTCACATTTTTAACAGCAACAACATGCCCGGTTTTTTCTTGAACTTCTTTAGTTGAAAGATTTGGATCTAAATCTTTCATTATTCTTTTTTCATCTGGACCAAATAGTTTCCAGATATTAGAACAAGTAATTTTTTGATTAGTCATCGTTAATTTTAAATCATTATAAAGACTAAAATAGACAATATTTTTCTTTAAAAGTAAAATATTTTATTCTAGTTTGCTCAGTTAAGATGTCTAATATTGTGGAAACTATAAATAAGACAAATCAGTCTAAGAATATAATAACATATGGTATAATTTTAATTGTTTTTGTCGTTGCTTTAGTGCTTTCTAGTCAAGGTGAGGGTCCTTCAAAATTTCCAAAAATTGTAACTGATGAATTTAAATTTACTGCATGG
The DNA here is from genome assembly GCA_902567435.1 of uncultured Pelagibacteraceae bacterium. Taxonomy (GTDB): domain Bacteria; phylum Pseudomonadota; class Alphaproteobacteria; order Pelagibacterales; family Pelagibacteraceae; genus Pelagibacter. Next base: position 4,213 of record CACFMU010000022.1, on the reverse strand, counting down.
GTAAATGAAGGTGAAGATTATCTTAAAAAAAATTATAGATGGATCACAAAGATTATAGCTAATTATATTAAGAATGGTTATTATTTTATAGAAGATTTTTTACTTGATTCGCCCTGGGTTTTGGTAGCAGCAATTTTTATTCTTCCCTGTTTTATAGCTGGTGGCTTAAAATTAGGATTATTTTCAACTTTCGTTATTTACTTTTGGGGAGCAGTTGGCATGTGGGAAGCCTCACTTCAAACAGTAGGATTAATGAGTCTGTCTGTATTATTATGTGTTTTTTTTGGTGTAGCACTAGGAGTTGTTTGTTCACAAAGTGATCGATTTGAAAATTTCATGAAACCTATTTTAGACACTATGCAAGTAATGCCGGCATTCGTCTATTTATTCCCAGCATTATTCTTTTTTGGTATCGGAGGTGCTCCAGCAATATTGGCTACCATGATTTATTCTATGCCACCTATCATAAGATTAACCAACACTGGTATTAGACAAGTTTCCAAAGAGACTATTGAGTCAGCCACATCTTTTGGGTCAAGTAATTTACAGCTATTATTTAAAATCAAGATTCCAATGTCTCTTCCAAGTATTATGATGGGTATTAATCAAGTTATAATGATGGCCCTAGCACTTGTAGTGCTAGCTTGTTTTATTGGAGCCGAAGGTATCGGTGGTCAAGTTTGGCAAGCTATAAGAAGACTTGATGTAGGTTGGGCTATGGAGGGAGGTTTTTGTATACTATTAATGGCAATAATGTTTGATAGATTTAGTAAGGCTTGTAGTGAAAAAGATGAAAAACTACCATCCAATGTACAAAAATTTTATTTATTACCTCAAAGTTGGGAAAAGTATTTAATCGCAAAAATCCTGGAAATGCCATTATTTGTTATGAGTAAAATTATAGATTTTATTTGCATAAGAATTACAAATTTTATTGCATCAATTTTTAGCTTAATAACTTCAGTATTTAATAAGTCTACTGCAAATGATATTGGAGAATTTATTGGTCAAAGATTTTATTTAATTCCTTCTTTAATAATTTTATTTATCATTTCATTTATTGACTCAAATTTTTATGAAATTGGGAGTTTTCCAAAAGAATGGAAATTGTCTATAAGACAACCAATCTCAAATGCTGTTGCTTCGTTAACTGTCGATGAGGGTTTTATTTCATTTTCAAAAGGATTAAGAGGTTTTGTTTATTTAAATCTATTACGTCCGTTAGATACGTTTTTAACTCATACACCTTGGTGGTATACATTGGCTGTTTTTGCAAGCATAGGATACTTTACAGCAGGAATTAGATTTGCACTAATTTCAATTTTATTGTTACTTTTTATTGGAGCTTGTGGAATCTGGCCTCAATCAATGATTACATTATCATCAGTTTTAGTCTCGGTATTATTATGTTTTATAATTGGAGTACCACTTGGTATAATAGCATCTTACAGTGAAAGATTTAAAAATGTTCAAGATGTTGTATTGGACGCTATGCAAACTCTTCCTTATTTTTGCTATTTAATACCAGTGTTAATGTTTTTTGGAGGAGGAACAGTTTCAGCTGTTTTAGCAACAGTCATTTATTCTATACCACCAATAATCAGACTAACAGCGTTAGGTTTAACTCAAGTATCTGGAACTTATTCAGAGGTATCGAGATCTTTTGGTGGATCAATTTTACAAACTTTAAACAAAGTTAAATTTCCATTGGCAATTCCAAGTTTAGTAATTGGTTTTAATCAAACTGTAATTATGGCATTTGCAATGCAAATTGTAACACCCTTAATTGGTGGAAAAGGACTTGGGCTAGAAGTATTTAATGGGTTAGCCAGAGCTGATACAGGAAGAGGATTGGCTGCAGGTATCGCTATTGTTCTTTTAGCAATAATAATTGACAGAATTAGTCTTGCTTACACAAAAAAACAAAGGTTAGCTTTAGGTTTAGAAAAAAAACAAGCATGACCAAAGATAAAGGTCTTCCTTTAACTAGTAACCACTGGGGTACATACAGAGCAAAAGTCAAAGATGGAAAAATTCAGGAACTTTTAGGGTGGGAACATGACAAAGACCCTTCACCTATTGCACAAGGAATTTTAGATGTACTTGATGGTCCTACTCGAATAGACACACCAATGATTAGAAAGAGTTGGCTGAAAGGTGGACCGGGTACAAATAATAAATTACGTGGAAGTGAGCCATTTGTAGAAGTTAGTTGGGAAAAAGCTGAACAGCTAGTCGCCGATGAACTTAATCGAGTTAAAGAGAAATTTGGTAACCCGTCTATTTATGGAGGATCATATGGTTGGGCTAGTGCTGGAAGATTTCATCATGCTCAAAGTCAACTTCATAGATTTTTAAATTGTATAGGTGGTTATACCAGTTCAAAATTTACTTACAGCTTTGCTGCAGCTGAAGCAATGGTTCCACATATACTTGGAAGTTATAGAGCTTATCTAGATACATGTACAAGTTGGAGTTCAATTAAAGATAATACTAAAGTATTTTTATGCTTTGGAGGAATTCCAATAAAAAATGGTCAAATTTCTCAAGGAGGGACAGGAAATCATTATCAGCAAGAAAATTTAATAGAGGCTTCAAAATCAGGAATTGAATTTATTAATGTAAGTCCATTAAAATCTGATTTTATTGATGACGTTAAATGTGATTGGATAGCTGCACGACCAAATACTGACACTGCACTTATGTTGGGAATAGCACACACACTTCATGTAGAAAGTTTAAGTGATAAAGAGTTTTTAAAAAAATATACAGAAGGCTTTGAAAAATTTTTACCTTACCTTTTAGGTGAAACTGATGGAATTAAAAAAGATGCAAGCTGGGCTGCTGAAATATGCAATATATCACCAGAAAAAATAATAGAATTAGCTCATAAGTTATCCTCTAAGAGAAGTATGATTTCTATAAGTTGGTCTTTGACAAGACAAGATCATGGAGAGCAACCGTTTTGGATGGCGATAATGTTAGCATCTATGATTGGACAAATTGGATTACCAGGTGGTGGATTTGGATTTGGATACAGTGCTACGAATTTTATAGGCGGTCAATTTACTATTCTACCAGGAGCAGCCTTTCCACAAACAAAAAATGAAATAGAAAATTTTATTCCTGTTGCTCGGATTAGTGATCTTTTACTTCACCCCGGAGAAAAATTTGATTTTGACGGAAAAAGTTATGAATATCCAGATACAAAAGTAGTTTATTGGGCTGGTGGAAATCCTTTTCATCATCATCAAGATCTAAATCGTTTGATTAAAGCTTGGGAAAAACCAGATACTATTATATCAAATGAATGGTGTTGGAATACATTGGCTAAAAGATCAGATATTGTTTTACCTTGTACAACACCTCTTGAAAGAAGTGATATTATGATGACACCAAGAGATCCTTATGTTGTTTCAATGTCAAAAATAATTGAACCTTATAAACAAGCAAAAGATGATTATGAAATTTTTTCCAATATAGCTAAAAGAATGGGTGTTAAAGACGAATTTACAGAAGGTAGAAACCAAGAAGAATGGCAAAAATGGATATATTCCGAGACTTCTAAACGAGCTGCAGCAGCTAATATTGAAATTCCAAGCTATGAGAAATTTAGAGAGAATAAATGGTTTAAGATTAAAGATCCTTCAGAACCTACACTCATGCTAAAAGAATTCATTGAAGATCCTTTAAAGAATCCTTTAAACACTCCTAGCGGTAAAATTGAAATATATTCTAAAACTGTTGCTGACTTTAATTATGATGATTGCCCTGGTCATCCTGTTTGGTTAGAACCATGTGAGTGGCTTGGCAAAAAAAATAAAACCTTTCCACTTCATTTAATTTCAAATCAACCAAAGAATAAATTACACAGCCAAATGGATCATGGTAAATACAGTAAATCCTTCAAAATTAATGACCGAGAACCCATAGAAATTAATCCACATGATGCAAAGAAACGTGGATTAAAAAATGGTGATGTTGTCAAGCTCTTTAATAATAGAGGAGCTTGCTTGGCAGGAGTTAAAGTTAATAAAAAAGTAATGGAAGGTGTTGTACAAATTAGCACTGGAGCCTGGTATGATCCAGAAAAACCTAATGAACCTAATTCTATGTGTAAACACGGTAATCCTAATGTTTTAACACTGGATAAAGGAACCTCTAAACTTGGGCAAGGCCCAATTGCACATTCATGTCTTATTGAGATGGAAAA
>CACFMU010000021.1:0-14518 GCA_902567435.1 uncultured Pelagibacteraceae bacterium | reverse complement strand
GAAATTTTTCATGAACTGCATCAGCAAATTTTTTAGCTTCTTCTAAATTTGGTGTCGCCGTTTCACACCAAATCAAATCTGAATATGGAGCATAAGCAAGGCCTCTAGATATTGCTTGATCAATTCCTTGTTTTACATAAAAGAAACCTTCTGGTGATCTTTCACCTGTTAAAAATGGTTTATCATTTTCATCATGATCATTAGTAATTAGTTTTGCAGCATTTGCATCTGTTCTAGCTAAAATAATAAGTGGAACATTAGCAATGTCTGCAGCTAATCTTGCAGCCTTTAGATTTTTAATCATAGTTCCAGTTGGAACTAAAACTTTACCACCCATATGACCACATTTTTTTTCACTAGCTAGTTGATCTTCAAAATGAACACCAGCAGCACCTGCTTTGATGAATTTTTTTGCAAGTTCAAATACATTTAAAGGTCCGCCAAAACCTGCTTCACCGTCAGCAATAATTGGTAACATGTAATCAACTTTATTTTCTTCTTTCATATCACCATCTTTAAGTTCCATGTGTTGAATTTGATCTGCTCTAACTAATGCATTATTCATGGATTCAACTAATTTTGGTGCACTATCATAAGGATACAAAGATTGATCAGGATACATTTCTCCAGCACTATTTGCATCTGCTGCTACTTGCCATCCACTTAAATAAATTGCTTTTAACCCAGCTTTAGCATGTTGCACAGCGTGATTACCAGATAAAGATCCAAGTGTATTAATATAAGATTCTGTATTTAATAATTTCCAAAGCTTTTGTGATTGCATTTTACACATTGAATATTCAATTTTGATTGAACCTCTTAATCTTTCAACTTCTTCTTCAGTATAATCACGTTTAATTCCAGCAAATCTTTTTAAGTCGTATGAGATATTTTCTGCGCTCATTATTGTTAGTCCTATTATGTTTATGGTTTGAAAAGTTGAATTAGTAAGAAGTGAATATTATTAAATTTTTTAGAGACGAATTTTAGCTATTGTCGTCTAAAGATTTAATAAGATCACTCATCCCACTTGAACCCCAATCACAATGATCATCCCTCATGTAGATACCTCTACTATTATGTCGATCTAGATCCTCTTTTCTTATGATTTGAGCTTCGTTTTCAGTGTTATTTAATTTTTTGTTCATGTAAATCTTATAATTTACAGAGTTTACAAAAGATATAAAAAAGATAAAAAAGCTTGTAAATATTATAAAAAAATTGTAAAAATAAATTTACAAAATTTACAAATAGAAAATATGAGTCAATTAGATTTAAAAATAGGGCCAAAAATCAAAGCTTTTAGAAGGCAATTAGGTTTACAAGCTAATAAATTAGCTGAAGATTTGAGCATTTCTCCAAGTTATTTAAACTTAATAGAGAGTGGTAAGCGTAAAATTGATGGCGATCTTTTATTAAAAGTATGTGAAAAACTTAATATTGAACTCTCTCATCTTACTTCTAAAACAGATATTAATTTACAAAATACTATTTCTGAAATCTTAGATGATAAATTATTTGAAGACCTAGATATTTTAGGACCAGAAGTAAAAGATTTAGTAAGCACCAATCCAAAGATTGGAAAAGCTATTGTTAGATTAGGTGATATTTTAAAAGAAAAGGATCACGAACTATTTGATAAAGTAGAAAAAATTTCTGGAAAGATAGTTGATAATAGAAAAAATTCATTTCCTGGAGAAGTAATTTCAGATTTTTTACAACAAAATAAAAATTATTTTCCAAAATTAGAAGACTTTGCAAATAAAGTTTTTGATAAAATTCAAAAAAATAATCGAACAAGATATATTGCTCTTTGTGAATATTTAAATTCAGAATATTCAATTAAAGTAAATGATGTAATTCCTGAGGAAAATAAACCTTTTTCTAAAATATTTAAAAAAAATAAAAAAGAACTTTTATTAAGTGATTATAGTTCATTGGAGACAAAAAAATTACATGCTGCAGCCCAAATAGCACAAGAGGGAGCCAGTGATGAAATTGAAGAATATTTATCAACATTTAGCTTTCCATCTGAAGAGTCAAAAAAATTAACAAAAGTTGCATTACTAAATTATTGTGGTGCAGCAATTTTAATGCCTTATAAATTTTTTCATTCAGAGTGTAAAAAACTAAAATATGATTTAGAGCTGCTACAAAATACTTTTGCTACCTCATTTGAACAAGTTGCACATAGAGTAACGTGCCTGCAAGATCCAAAACTTCCAGGAATCCCTTTTCATTTTTTAAGAGTAGATATGGCAGGAAATATATCAAAAAGATTTTCTTTATCAGGTATTGATATACCTAGATATGGAGGAGCATGCCCTAGGTGGAATGTTTACTCTGCTCTAACTAGACCAGGAGTTATCCAAGCTGCAGTAAGTAAAATGACCAATGGTGAAAAATATGTTTGCATTGCAAGAACAGTTGAAAAAGGTATAGGAAGATTTGGACAAGCAAAAAGTATATTGTCTATTGGTCTTGGTTGTGAGGCTAAATATGCTAAGGATTTTGTTTATACCGAAAATGTAAATATTAATGATAAATCAACAGAAATCCCAATTGGTGTATCTTGTAGAACTTGTGATAGATTAGATTGTTCACAAAGAGCATTCCCACCATTACATAAAAAATTTGATGTAGATTTAAACACAAGGGGAGTTTCTGTTTATGTTAGTGACAATAATTCTTAGATAATGATTAAATATTTACTACCAGCTATTGTTATTTTACTAATAGTTTTATTCTGGGAGAAAATTACTGATTTTGTTCAAAAAAAGTTCAATATAAAGCTTAATTATATTGTCGTTATTATTATTATTGCTGTAATAACATCTATAGTATTACTCCTAAATTTCTAGGTTTACGCTTCAAAATTCTAATTATTGATTTCTAATTAAAGGATATATTTTAGGATTTAGATATTTTAAATTTGTCAACAAAATTAAGATTAAAGTTACCAGACCAATAGAAGATCCAAGGTAAATTAATACTTTAAAATCAAATTTCCAGACAAGTTCAAAGATATTTTCCATTATAAATTTTGAACCAATTACTGCAAAAAAAATTGAAATTAAAATTACAGATTTAAAAATAATTATAAATTCAATTAGTGATGATAAAATCACTTCTTTTTTTGAAAACCCTAAAATTTTAAATACTAAATTTTGGTATTCTTTTACTTTTCCTTGAACCATAATAGCGCTAGAAATAACAATTAAACCAATAATAATAGTGACTGCCGAAATAAGGGTTACAGCGATAAAAACTTTATTTAAAACATCAGTTACTTTATTTAAATAGTCAGCAATCTTAATCATGGATAAACTCGGCAATACATCCAACATTGAAGTTTCATCAAATTTTTCAATTGTTTCAAATTTAGCAGTTGCTAAATATTCATGAGGAATATTGTTTGCAAATTGAGGATTAAATAGCATTGCAAAATTAATATTAAGATCACGGTAATCTACAGCTCTAAAATTAACTATCTTACCATCAATTTCTCTACCATAAATATTAAGAGTGAATACATCACCTAATTTAATATTTAAATTTTTTGCAACTTCGGCATCTAAAGAAATTTGAAGCTGATTGGGTTTGGTAAGATCCCACCATTTACCTTTAGTTAACGGATTATCTTCTGGAACTTCATCGGTCCATGAAGATCTTCTGTCACTTTCAATAACCCAGAAACTATCATTATCAGGTTGGATATAAGTATTTGGATTAACACCATTAATTTTAATAATTCCAGATGACACCATCGGTACCACTTCAATTTTGGCATTGAAATCCATATTCAATATATTTTTTTCAAATATTTCTTTTTCTCCTTTTTGAATCCCAACAAAAAAATAGTCAGGAGCAATATCAGGTATAGATTTTGCAATTTCTCTTTGAAAATTTGTTCCAACTAATGCGAGAGTTAAAAGCAAAGTAACTCCCAACCCTAAAGACATAATTGTAATTGGAGTAATACTTTTGGTTTGAGTGATATTTTTAATAGATACTTTTAGAGATATATTAGAAGAAGATTTAAATTTTTTTAAAAAATAAATGATTATTTTTGATAGTAAAAAAAATACAATTAAACAAACAAAAAAAGCCACAAAATACCCAAAACTGTAGATAGGTCTCTCAGAACCAAAGCTAAATAAAAGAACTAAAATGGATAACAATATAAGACTTAAAGCTATTGATTTTTTTGAATAATAAAATTCTAAATTTTGAAAAACATTTCTAAATAAATTTGAGGCTTTGACTTGATCGATTGAACTTATGGTCGGAATTGAAAAAATAATTAGAACCAATAATCCAACTAAAAAAATTTTTATATAGTTAACAAATGAAAATACTGGAGAAACATTAAGTCCCAATCCATCTGATAAATATTGATCTACAATAGGAACTATTAAAAAACTTGAGCCATAAGCTAAAGTGGTGATCATTAAAAGCAAAATTAACAATTGAAGATAATATAGTGTTTTAATGTTTCCTGAGTAAAACCCAACAGCTTTTCTAACTGCAATTGACATATTGTTTTGATTGATAAAAGAAAGAAGAGTATTTGCTATCCCAATTCCTGCAATTAACATTGCACTGATAGAGACTAACGATAAAAACTGTGAAAAATTATTGATAATTCTCTTTAATCCACTAGCAGAATTTTCAGGATACCTAAGCTGAACTTTTTGATCATCTTTAAATATATTTTCAATTCTTTTCTCTAGTTCTCTGGCATTCTCTACTTCATTAAATTTTACTTTGTATTCATAATTTAGAAAACTTCCGATACCATTAAGTTTTAATATTTCTAATGTTTGATCACCTGCAAGTGCCCAGTCACCAAACGCAACAAATCCACTGACATCTGGCACAGATTTTACAATTCCTATAATTGTAAATAATTGATTTTGAACTTTAATTTTGTCATTAATTTTTAGATCTAAATTTTTGGATAAACTTTCATTTATTAACAAAGTATTTGGCTCATTATGCATTCTATCAAACGCACCCGCAGGTTCATAATCCACCTCACCGTATAAAGGATATTTCGTATCGACAGTTTTTATTCTGGTAAAAAGAGATTTGTTTTTTTCTCTATCAATGGTTGAGACCATTGTACTGAACTCAATCATTTGAGAAATAGTTGTAAATTTTTTTACTTGATTGACAAGATCGAGATCTCCTTCATTTCGATTATAATCTATTTCAAGATCACCACCTAACAAAGCTTTAGCGTTATCGTTAAGTTCCTTTTTTAAACTATCTTCAATTGTGAAGATGGCACTTAAAATGAAAAGGCTAATAAAAAGTGTTATTATAATACTTGATAATTTTTTATAATTTCTGCTTAAATCTTTAAAAGCATACTTAATAATTAAATTTAATTCAGATGGATTATCTAATTTTTCCATCTTTAATTTTAATTTTTCGTTTTGCTTTATTTGCTAATTTTGGATCATGTGTTACCATAATTAGTGATGAACCTTCTTCTTTCACATATTTAAATAATACATCAGAAATCATTATAGAATTTTCAGTATCTAAATTTCCGGTAGGCTCATCTGCTAAGATTAATTCTGGTTTCATTGCAATAGCTCGAGCTATAGCAACTCTTTGTTGTTCTCCTCCTGAAAGTTGGCTCGGTAAATTATTAAATCGATGGCTAAGACCAAATCTATCTAATAATATTTTTGACTCTTTTTCAGGGTTTTTGAATTTATTTAGTTCAAGTGTTAATGCAACGTTTTCAACTGCTGTATAATTTGGGATTAAATAAAATGACTGGAATATAATTCCAATATTTTTTCTTCTTATTTCAGAGACTTCATCTTCACTTAATTTTGTAAGTTCATGATTTTGAAAAAAAATTTTACCAGAAGTAGCTTTTTCTAAACCTCCAATTAACATTATAAGACTAGTTTTTCCCGATCCACTTTCTCCAACAATAGAAATTGTCTCTTTTTTCTTAGTAGTTAAGTTAACATCTTTTAAAACTCTGATATTATCTTTACCAGTTTTGTATTTAAGATTTACCTTATTTAATTTAAGAAGAACGCTCATGAATAAAAGTTTTATTATTAAAATAATTGTATTCTGTCTAGTCACCATAAAGGTGAGCGCTATAGAAAAAGTAATATTGTTTGGAGATAGCTTGATGGCAGGTTATGGATTGCCGAATGAGCAACATTTATCAGTGGTTTTACAAAGAAGCTTGGAGTTTGATGGACACAATATAAAAATAATTAATGGTAGTGTTTCGGGCAGTACTTCCGCAGGCGGATTGAATATAGCTGAGTGGACTTTATCAGAAAATAATATCGATCTTATGATCTTATGTCTTGGAGCTAATGATATGCTTAGAGGCATTAATCCTAAGGAGACAAAAAATAATTTAGAAGAAATAATTCAAATTTCAAAAAACAAAAATATAAAAGTGATTATTGCAGGAATGATCGCACCAACATCTTATGGTTTTGCCTACAAGAAATCCTTTGATAAAATTTTTTCTGATTTGTCAAAAAAACATAAATTACAATTAATTCCATTTCTACTTGAGGGTGTGGCACAAAATCCTAAGTTTAATTTAAGTGATGGCATGCATCCAAATGACCAAGGTACAATTATCATTGGTAATACTTTAAAAAAAGCTATCTTAGAAAATCTATAAAGACTAAATATTATTTTTTTGTTATCATTTTTGTATGAAGAAGATTCTAACAATTATTATTTTATTTTTTTCGACTACAACTTTAGCTGCAAATGAAAGAAATTTAGAACTAGATAAATTATTTATAGATTTAAAAAAAAATGATCCAACTTTATCAAAGAATATTGAACTAAAAATTTGGGATCTTTGGAGCACACATCCTACTGATGACAAACTAACATCAATTTTAAATGAAGGATCTAAATTAATGCAGGATAAAAATTTATTTAGGGCCATTTCAGTTTTCACAGAGGTAATTGAAATGGATCCAACTTGGGCTGAAGCTTGGAACAAAAGAGCTACAGTATATTATATGATTGGTGAATTTGAAAAATCACAGAATGATATTAATAAAGTTCTTAATTTAGAAGACAGACATTTTGGTGCTTTAGCCGGTCAAGGTTTAGTAAATATTCAACTTAAAAATTATGAAAAGGCAATTCTTAGTTATCAAATGGCAGAAAAAATCTATCCTACAATGAGATCTCCAAAAATTATGATTAAACAAATACAAGAATTAATAAAAAGAGACTCAATTTGAATGTGTGGACGATATGTTGTTAAAAATCCTGTAACCAAAACAAGTAAATTAGTTAAATCAGCTATTCAGGTTGATGATATTGAAAACTATAACGCACATCCTTATCAAAAACTTCCAGTTATTAAAAAATATAAAAATGGAAATACATTAGAGTCACTTAAATGGGGTTTAATTCCAGGCTGGGCTAAAGATAAAGATTTTAAAGCATTAATTAATGCAAGATTAGAGACTATCGATGAGAAAGTTTCATTTAAAAAACTAATTAAAAATAATAGATGTGTTGCTGTAGCAGACGGTTTTTATGAATGGAAAAGAGAGGAAAAAGAAAAAACTCCACATTATTTCAAAAGAAAGGATGGAAATTCAATATTTTTTGCTGGTATTTTTGAAGACGATCAGTTTTGTTTAATTACTGAAGAAGCTAAAGAAAATATAAGCGAAATTCATCATAGACAACCAGTTATAATTAATCAAACAGATGTTAATAGATATTTAAATTTGGAATTACAGGGTTCAAACTTCTTAAATGAATGTAATAAACCAGATCTTATATTTCATGAGGTGTCAAAGGATGTAAATAAACCGACAAATAATAGCGCATCTTTAGTTCAAAAAGTAAGTAATGAATAATAAAATTGAATTAAAAGGTAAATGTTTGTGTGGTGCAGTTAAATACAAACTTACTGAAAAACCATTATTTACTCAGGCCTGTCATTGCAAAGATTGTAAAATTTTAACAGGTTCATCTTATGTTATCAATTCAAGTGTTCTGGATAATACTTTAAGTATTGAAGGAGAAATTTCATCAACTATTAAACTCCAAGCTGGTAGCGGCAAATCTGTTAAAATATTTTTCTGTAACAAATGTGGGTCTTATATTTACACAGATTATGAGTCTGCGATTGGTAGATTAAATGTTAGAACTAAAACTTTAGAAAAATCTGACGAATTTCCCCCACAAGCTCACATATTTACTAAAGATAAAGATGAATGGGTGAATTTATCAAATATTAATAATTGTTTTGAGAAAATGTATGACCCAAAAGAAACCTGGCCAAAAGAAAGTATTATTAGAATTAAAGAATATCTAAATACAAAAAAATGAAAAATATCTATCATTCAGATATTTATAAATTTGAAACTCCTATCAATAGTTACTGGGAAGATATTTCACAAGAAAACTTAAACTTAAAAAAACTAACCAAAGATACCAACTCAGAAATAGTTGTTATTGGTGGGGGTTATACAGGTTTATTATGTGCAATTAATTTGATTGAAAATCATAACTTAGATGTGATTTTAGTTGAGGCGGGAAAAATTGGATGGGGTGCATCATCTCGTAATGCTGGATTTAATTGCCTACCACCAAGCAAAATGTCTTTTAAAAAAATGCAATCTATTTATGGAAGAGAAGAAACAAAAAACTTTTTTAAAAATTCTGTTGAGGGCTCAAATCATACAAAAGATATCATAAAAGAATATAATATTGATTGTGATGTAACAGGAGATAGTAATTACGTTGTTGCTCATCATAAAAATAAATTTGAACAAATAAAAGAACAAGCCGAGGTTTATAAATCTGAGTTTGGTATTGAAACTGAGATCTATTCTAAAGAACAATTTAATGAAATTGGTCATGGAGGAACGGAACAATTTGGAGCATTTTCCTATAAACCTGGTTTCGCAATAAATCCTCTTAAATTTGTTAATGGAATTGCAAGATATGCTTTATCTAAAAAATTAAAGATATATGAAAATACCAAAGTAGATAAGATTGATAAAAAAAATGGATCTTATATTTTAAAAACTAAAGAGGGATCTATTCGGTCAAAAAAAATAGTTGTTGCAACTAATGGATTTTATCAAGAGGGATTAATTTCTCAAATGGATGGCAGAATATTACCAATCATTTCAAATGTAATTGTTACTAGAAAGCTTAATGAGGATGAACTTAATGCTCACAACTTCAAAACATTTTCACCAATCGCTAATACTAAAAATCTATTGTATTATTATCGAAAGCTACCTGACAATCGGATTTTGTTTGGAACTAGGGGGGATTTGACTGGAAGTGATCAGTCAAATTTAGCTATGTCGAAAAAAATGGAGAAGTTTTTAAAATATATATTTCCAAAATGGTCAAATGTCTCAATTGATTATAATTGGAGGGGCTTAATTGCCTTATCTCAAAAACTCAACCCATCAATTGGTAAAATTGAAAACGAGGAAATTTATTATGGATTTGGCTATAATGGAGTAGGGGTGAGCGCAGCTCCCTGGACTGGAAAACAGCTATCTAAACTAGTCTTTTCCTCAAATAGTAAAGATCTTAATATTTCAAAGATTTATAAGGGATTACCAAAAAAATTTATATTTCCTCAATTAAGGATATTTTATTTTAGATTGGCTGTGTGGTTTTATACAATTAAGGATAAGCTTAATGTTTGATATAAGTTAATAAATATTTATTAAATTTAAGTATTTATAATAAGGAGAATTATATGTTGAAAGTGTATCTGGCTGGTGAAATCCATACTAGTTGGCGTGATGAAATTATTGATCTTTGTGCTAAAGAAAAATTAGATATCAAATTCACTTCTCCAGTAACTGATCATGAGGCCTCTGATAATTGTGGAGTAGAGATTTTAGGAGAAGAAGAAAAAAATATGTGGAAAGACCGTAAAGGAGCTAATATCAATTCAATTCGAACTAAAAAATCTATTCAAGATAGTGATGTTGTTGTTGTTAAATTTGGGGAAAAATATAAACAATGGAATGCTGCCTTTGATGCAGGCTATGCTTCAGCTTTAAATAAATCTATAATTGTTATTCACAACGAAGATCATCTTCATGCTCTAAAAGAAGTTAATGCTGCTGCATCAGCAGTTGCGTCTGATCAAAAACAGGTTGTTCGTATATTAAAATATGTTTTAGAGGGAACATTAAAATAATTATTTATGCTTACATATATAGTTCCATTTATAATTCTAATTCTAGTAGTTGTATTCATACACGAGTATGGACACTATTATTTCGCAAGGAAATATGGAGTAGGTGTTACTGATTTTTCCATTGGATTTGGAAAAGAAATTTTTGGATGGAATGATAAATCAGGCACAAGATGGAAAATTTGTTGGATACCTTTGGGCGGATATGTGAAATTTTTTGGAGATAGAAATGTGTTTTCACAAGCTGACCATGAAAAAATTTTAGAACAATATAGTAAAGAAGATCAAGATAAATTATTTGTTATTAAACCTTTGTATCAAAGAGCATTAATTGTATTTGGTGGACCCTTGGCTAATTTTTTATTAGCTATAGTTATTTTTTTTTCTATTTATACTTTTATAGGAAAAGATTTTACCCCTGCTGTTATCAATGAAGTTCAAAAAGATAGCCCTGCAATGATAGGTGGGCTAAAACAAAATGATATCATTTTAGAAATTGATGGTAACAAAGTTAACAGCATTATGGATGTCTCAAAGTTTATTACTACTTCAACAGGAGATGTTATTGATTTTAAAGTCGAAAGATTAGATCAAGAATACTTACTTAAAATTACACCAAATATAGTTTTAAGTGATGATAATTTAGGAAACAAAATTAACAAAAGAATGGTTGGCATTAAACTTGGTGCATATAATAATGAAATAAATCATGTAAAACTTGGTCCTACTCAGGCTTTAATTCATTCAATTAAAGAAGTTTACTTTGTTAGCGCAGCCTCACTTAAATATATAGGCACTATGATTAAAGGGACTGGTGACAGTTCTCAATTAGGAGGTCCAATAAGAATAGCTAAAATTACTGGTCAAGTTGCTGAAATTGGTATTCTTCCTTTTATTTCTATCATGGCTTATATCTCTATAAGTCTTGGACTTATTAATTTATTTCCAATACCAATGTTAGACGGTGGTCACCTAATGTTTTATGCTTTTGAAAAGGTTTTAGGACGTCCATTATCTCAAAAAACTCAAGAAGGTTTTTTTCGAATCGGTATGTTTTTATTGATATCATTGATGTTTTTTACAACCTTTAATGACTTAAAAGATTTAGGTTTATTCAGTTAATTAATAAGTTTAATTTGTTTAATAAGCTTTTAAAATAGCGGTTAATTGAGCCCAAACTATATATTGTGTTGAAAAATTTAAGAGACACTAAAAAAAAGCTTGATTTATCAACGTTTATGACAAGTATGATAATTAACCAACAAAACCGGAGCTAAAATGAACAAAAAACAACTAATTGCCCAGCTTTCAGGCTCATTAAATATGAGTAAAGCCGATGCTGAAAGAACATTTGATACAATAACAAACACCATTTTGGACGCATTAAAAGGTGATGATTCAGTAAAAATTGCTGGATTTGGTACTTATAAAGTAGCTAAGAGAAAAGCAAGAGTTGGAAGAAACCCGAGAACAGGTGAGCAAATTCAAATCGCTGCTTCTCAAAAAGTAAAATTCTTACCAGCAAAAGCCTTAAAAGAAGTATTCAATAAATAATTATATTTAAACAGCCCTAACGTTTTTAAAACACGTTCGGGGCTGTTTCTATATGCAAAAACTGCATATCCAGTTTACCTAATCAGCGTTAGTTTAAAGAACAAATGAAACTATAAGTCACCACTTAAACAAGTGGAGGTCTTATGACTAAAATAATAAAAAAAATATCAACACCGCTTCTGAGTTTAATATTTTTATTAAACATGAGTAGTGCAGGTATGGCGGAGACAACTGTCTCTGGAGAAGTTCAAGCGATATTTAACTCGCTTCTATTTTTAATTTGTGGTTTCCTTGTCATGTTCATGGCGGCGGGTTTTGCTATGTTAGAATCTGGTATGGTAACTTCAAAAAGTGTATCAGTAATTTGTGCTAAAAATATAGGTCTATATTCAATTGCTGGAATTATGTTTTGGCTTTTTGGTTATAATTTAGCTTATGGAATTCCTGAAGGAGGATACATAGGAACATTTACACCATGGTCAGATGCAAGTGCAGTTGATACAGGTTATGCTGATGGATCAGACTGGTTCTTCCAAATGGTATTCTGTGCAACAACAGTTTCAATTTGTTCAGGTGCTATGGCTGAAAGAATTAAGTTATGGCCGTTTTTCTTATTTGCGGCTATTTTAGCTGGAATAATTTATCCAATCGTTATGGGTTGGCAATGGGGCGGAGGCTGGTTGGCAGAACTAGGCTTCTCTGATTTTGCTGGTTCTACATTAGTACACTCAACTGGTGGTGCAGCTGCTTTAGCTGGTATTATATTGTTAGGTGCTAGAGCTGGAAGATTTGATAGCAAAGGTAATCCTAAAGCATTACAACCTTTTGCTGCTTCTTCAATTCCGTTAGTAACTGTTGGTGTATTCATATTATGGTTAGGTTGGTTTGGATTCAATGGTGGATCTCAACTAGCTATTGGAACATTTGATGATGCAGTTGCCGTATCAGGTATATTTATTAATACTAATCTTGCTGCTTGTGGAGGTGTTATGGCTGCTGCAATCATTACAAGATTAATGTATGGTAAAACAGATGTAATTCAAATGTTAAACGGAGCAATTGGTGGCCTTGTAGCTGTTACAGCTGAACCATTAGCACCAACACCTTTAGCTGCTATTTTAATTGGAGCTGTAGGTGGATTAATCGTAGTATTTGGAACTAAATTATTATTCAGTTTCAAACTTGACGATGTAGTAGGTGCAATTCCAGCTCACATGTTTGCTGGAATTTGGGGAACATTAGCAGTGCCATTAACAAACAGTGATGCATCGTTTAGTGCACAATTAATTGGTGTACTTTCAATAAACATTTTTGTGTTTGCTGTGTCTTACATCATATGGTCAATAATGAAAGCTACGTTTGGAATCAGATTGAGTAAAGAAGCTGAAACTAAAGGAACAGACGTTACTGAAACAGGTGTAATTGCTTACGCAATCAGAGACTAATTGCATGCAATAAAGAGGCTCTTCGATCTCCATATCGTTATCTCATTGGAGAGCCTCTTAAAAACAAAATAACTATCTCTCTCTCTATAGTTAGAAAAGGCCCCTTTTTAGGGGCCTTTTTTTTTATTTTTTTAAAAATGTTTTAAGTGTCTCAAGGACTTCTTTAGCGTGGTCTTTTACTTTAACGTTTTCCCAAATTTTTATAATTTTTCCCTTTTTATCTATTAAAAATGTAGTTCGATTAATACCCATAAATTCACGACCCATAAATTTCTTTTTACCCCAAACCTTATATTTCTTAAGGATTTTGATCTCTTCATCAGCTAATAAATTAAATTTTATCTTATATTTGTCTCTAAATTTGTCGTGACTTTTAATATTATCTTTAGATATTCCATAAATTTCGCATTCTAATTTTTTAAATTTTGATAGTAATTTATTAAAATCATTAGTTTCAATTGTGCACCCTGGTGTGTCATCTTTAGGATAAAAATAGATTACAACATATTTTCCAAGAGAATTTTTTAATGAATAAGTTTCTTTTGATGTTGATAAAAGTTTAAAATTTGGCGCTTTAGTATTAATTTTTAACATAATTTTCTAGCAATATAATACTATTAAGGTATTTTAAAACACAATTATGACAGTTAAATCTATTCAAACTTTAGTATCAGAGGCAATGCAAGAAATTAAAACAATTAATGCAGATGATGCTCATAAAATGGTTGAAGATAATGAATGCAATTTAATTGATATAAGAGAAGCTAGAGAATTAGAAAAAACAGGTAGTGTTGAAAATTCAGTTCACATTTCAAGAGGAATGTTAGAAATCTTTTTAGATCCAAACAGTGTTTATTTCCAAAAAGGAAAATTAGATCAAAATAAAGAAATGGTTCTATTTTGTGCTGGAGGTGTTAGATCAGCTTTGGCAGTGAAAGCTTTAAAAAATATGGGTTATGAGAAAGTTTCACATATAGAGGGTGGATTTGGAGCTATTAGTCAGAGTAAGTTTAAAATTGTTTAGTTAGAGCTTACTTCATCAACAGCATAGTCTAGACGATCTTGACCCCAGAAAATTTTATTATTAGCAACAAAAGTTGGAGCTCCAAATAATTCTTTTTTAAATGCTTCTGCTGTTAATTCTTTTAACTGATCTTTAATTAATTGATTACTTATTCCCTCAAAAAATTTTTTGTTATCAATATTTAATATTTTTAATATCTTGGTTATTTCAATTTCATTAGATAAATCAATGTTATCTCTCCAATACGCGTTAAAAAATGCATCTAGATATAATTTTTTTACATTTTCTTCT
>CACFMU010000020.1:0-15925 GCA_902567435.1 uncultured Pelagibacteraceae bacterium | reverse complement strand
GTTTTTGTTGTAGTTAGTCAAAAAAGAATTCCAGTAAAAAAAATTACATATGAATTTCCATCTGGAATAATTGATAAAAGTGAAAAATCTATCGATGCTGCATGCAGAGAATTTTATGAAGAAACTGGTTACAAAATATTAGATAAACCAAGAAAAATATTCACTATAAACTGCGAACCAGGAAGATTAACAACCAAAATTCACTGCTATTATACAAAAAAAATAACTAAATTAAAAAAATCAGAGAAAGGCATAAAGACTTATTTAGTTTCTAAAGACAAAATAAATAAATTAATTTTTCAAAAAAAGTTTTGTAATGCATCTCATATCGCATCATTTTTAAAAGTTATTAAGGTGCCTTCAAAGTAAGCACCTTTTAATAAGAGAGAAATAAAAGACTATAAATTAAATTAAAAGTTAAATATTGTCTTTTAGTAATGAAAATATTAAATCTAAATTAAATAAATATTAAATTAATTTGAATAAATAACTCGAGGCTCTAAAAATAATTCTCTCGCTAGTGCCTTGAATTTTTTAGTTACTTGCTTGGAAATTATTTCTTGATGTTGGGATGGAATTTTTAAAAAAACAGAATTTCCTCTTCGGTATAGTTTAAATTCTTCAAGGAAAATTGTAGAAATAGAAGTTAAAGAATGGGCAAATCTTAATGCAGAACCTACCTGTTTACTTGAGTAGATTTCGTTGTTATTTAAAAAACTTAAATATTCAATTTTAGGATTATATTTAATACTGCAATATCTCCAATAACAAGATAATGCTATCTGTATTCTTTCTTTGTGGGACAGTCTTAATAAAGGTGTGTTTAATGTTTCTTGGAAAACTAATTCTGCTTTTTGAAAAGCACCTAAGCCCCAATCCATATGGCTTAATACGCAGGCTAGATTAAGTAATTTTTCATTGAAATGTTCATTTCCATCAAAAACTGGTTTTATAAAATCATAATACTTTTTAAAAGTTAATCCTAAATCACCTCGTTTCTTAGAAATAAACTCTAATGATTTTTTAAAAACCTGAGTATCATCAACATTTTTAAAGTGATCTTTTGCTAACGACCCCTCTCTAATGCCGCTGATAGAACATATTACATTTTTGGGATTTGTTACATTCATGATCTCACCTAAAATTATTGAACTGTAAGGCAAATATGGTGTTCTTGATTTAGATATATATTCAACTGTTTTAAGTTTTGCTTTATTAAAAGAGGATATTTTTTCTACGAATTTTGATATCGTGTCGTAATTAACAGAATACTGATGAATAATATGAACCGGATGTTCATTTTGAAATAAATGTAATTTAAAAAGTGCTCTCCAAGTTCCACCAACTAAATACAAATTTTCAAATTTCTTTTTTGATAACCATTTTTCATCTCTTAACAATTTTTTAATATACTTAGAAAGATTTCTTTTCTTTACAATAGGGTTATTAAGCAATCTTAAAACACCTAGAGGTAAAGAGGTTTTATTTGTAATATCTCCATTTTCTACTCTAGCTAATTCTAAACTACCACCACCTAAATCTGCTACTAATCCATCTACATTGTCAAATCCAATTTTAACTCCTTCAGCTGAACATAAGGCTTCTTCTTCACCACTTAATATTTCAATTTTTTTTTTAAATAATGTTTCTATATTTTCAACAAAGGGTTGAGCATCAGTAGCTTCCCTTAATACAGCTGTAGCAATAATTTTTACATTGGAAATCTTTGAAACATTTAATATTTCAGAAAATCTTTTTAAAACACGATAAGCATATTCGACACCAGATTTGTGGAGCTTACGGGATTTATCTAAATTTTTTCCTAATTCACAGACCGCTTTTTCATTAAAAAAAGGCACTCTTGATGAACTAAAATCATCATAAATTAGCATTCTTATTGAATTAGAACCAATATCAATTACAGCAAGTTTAGCTTGTTTTAATTTTAAATTCTGCTTGTTTTTAAATACTTTTATTTCCACTTTTAATTAATCTCAAATTTAATTTTTTTGGTTTTAAATTTAATTTAGCCTTTCCTCTTCCAGATAAACTAGGATTATTCATAAAATAATCATGAGCTGAAAAAGAATCATTTCCACTATATTTAATTTTTTTATAATTTCCATTCATATCAAGCATCCAGCTTTGACTCTGATCTAAATAATTAGCTAGCATAATTTGATCAAGAACTTGTTCATGAACAGTTTGATTTTCAATTGGAACTAGAAGTTCAACTCTTCGGTTTAAATTTCTTGGCATTAGGTCAGCTGATGAAATATAAACTTTGGCATCTCTGCTTGGCATAGTATTTCCATTTGCAAAGCAATAAATTCTTGAGTGCTCCAAAAATCTTCCAATAATACTTTTAACAATTATATTTTCTGATCTGTTTTTAATTCCAGGCCTCAAACAACAAACTCCTCTAACAAATAAAAATATTTTTACACCAGCATTTGAGGCTTCATAGAATTTATCAATTATATTTGGATCAACTAAAGAATTCATTTTGGCCCATATTTCAGCATCTTTACCTTTTTTTGCGTTAGAAATCTCCTGATCAATACAATTGTTTAAGGTATCTCTAAGATTAACAGGAGATATAGATATCTTATTAAGATTTCGAGGTTTCGCATATCCAGTTACATAATTAAAAAATTTTTCAACATCAGAAGCTAATTTTTTATCTGAACTAAACAATGATAAATCAGTATAAATTTTTGCATTAATAGGGTGATAATTCCCTGTTCCTAAATGAATATAAGTTTGAATTTTTCCATGTTCCCTTCTTAATATTAAAGATGATTTTGCATGTGTTTTATATTTTGCAAATCCATAGACAATTTGGACACCTGCCTTTTCTAAACTTCTTGAAAGCTGTATGTTTGCTTCCTCATCAAATCTTGCTTTAATTTCTATTAAAGCAGTTACAGTTTTTCCATTTTCAGCTGCTGATATTAAAGCTTTAACAATTGGAGAGTCTAAGGTGGTTCTATACAAAGTCTGTTTTATAGCGATTACTTTATTATCATGAGCAGCTTGATTCAAAAACTCGATTACAGCATCAAAAGTCTCAAATGGATGGTGAACAATTAAATCTTTTTTTTTGATAGTATCAAAAAAATTATTATTAAATTCTTTTAATCTTTCAACTTCTCTTGGATTAAAATGTTTAAATCTTAATTTTGGATTTTTAATTTTGCAAATTTGATCAATATCTTGAATTCCTACAAGTCCTTCTATTTCATATATGTAATCAGAATTAACAAGTAGTTTGCTTGTAATAAAATTAACTAATTCTTTATTACTGTTTCTTAAAATTTCCAACCTAACAATATCACCTGTTCTTCTTCTTTTAAGTGCTAATTCAAAAGATCTTACCAAATCTTCAGCTTCTTCTTGAATTTCAACATCACTATCCCTGATAACTCTAAATAACATTTTCATTTCTAAGTCATGATCAGGGAATATTTCTGATGCAAAAAAATTTATGACATCATCAATAATGACAAACTTTTTAAAATTTTTACCAGTGTCAATTTCAATAAATCTAGGTAAAGCTTTAGGGATAACGATTATAGAATTTAAAACTCTTTTTTTATTCTTCTTTTTTAATTTCATGACGAGGGCTCTCCCTTGATTTACAATGAAAGGAAATGGATGAGCAGGATCTATTGCTGATGGTGTTAGTAATGGGTATATCTCTTCATTAAAAATTTGTAACAGTTTTTTTTTATCTGCTTTTTTAAGATTTTCAGGTTTTATCAAACGTATATTTACTTTTTGTAATTGAGATATTAGATCCTTATAAATTTTGTTTTGCTTATTAAGTAAATTTTTTGTTTCTATCACAACTTCATTCATTTGCTCATCTGGAGTTAAACCATCAGAGCTTAGAGATTCTACTTCTTGTTTTATTTGGCTATATAGTCCTGCAACACGAACCATGAAAAATTCGTCTAAATTTGAACCAGCTATTGATAAAAATTTTACTCTTTCATAAAGAGGGTTTTCTATGTTTTGGGCCTCTAAAAGCACTCTTTCATTAAATTTAAGCCAAGATAGTTCTCTGTTAATATATTTAGATTTTAACTCCTCTTTATCTTGTTTTTTTAATGCAGTCATATATTTACACCTTATGCTCGAATTATACGTCATGCGACATGCAAAATCTAGTTGGGAAGATATAAATTTAGAAGATTACAAGCGACCTTTAAATAAGCGTGGAAAGAAAAATGCTAAAATGATTTGTGAATTTTTTGTTAAAAAAAAATATTATTTTGACTACATACTGGTTTCATCCTCAAAAAGAACAGTGAAAACCTTAAAAATCTTGTTAAAAAAAATTGATAAACCTAAAAAAATTATTTCAACAAAAAAACTATATCTAACAAGTGAAGATAAAATTATCAATATTATAAAAAAAATACCTAAAAAATTTAAATCAGTTCTGTTAATAAACCACGAGCCTACTGTAAGAAATCTTGTCAGGCTTGTAAGTAAAAATCAAAACAGTAATCATTTTAAATTATTGAATTATAAATTTCCTACTGCTGCATTTGCAAAAATTAATTTTAATTTTAATAGTTGGAATCACATAGATAAAAAAGGATTGATTAAAGAGTTTATCAGACCCAAAGACCTTCAAGTTTCTAAAGAATAACCAGCTGATCTAACTGTTCTAATTAATGGCTTAGTATTTTCAATATTTATTGCTTGTCTAAGTCTTCTTATATGAACATCAACAGTTCTTGACTCTACATAAATATTTTCTCCCCAAACATTATTCAGGAGCTGCTCACGCGAATAAACTCTTTTTGGATTTTTAATAAAAAAATCAAGTAGTTTAAATTCTGTAGGTCCTAATGAAATTTCAGTATTATTTCTGTATACACGTTTAGTAATTCTATCTATTTTTAAATCTGTAAACTCAACAACATCAACTGAGGACTGTGGTTTTGATCTTCTAAGAAGTGATTTTATTCTTGCATTCAATTCTTTTTGACTAAATGGTTTGGTTACATAATCATCCGCACCTGTATCGAATGCTTTTAATTTATCTTCCTCTTCACCTTTTGCTGTAAGCATTATTATTGGGATGTCATTAAACTTTTTATCTTTTTTTAAATTTTTACAGATATCAACACCTGATAAGTCTGGAAGCATCCAGTCCATTAAAATTAGATCAGGTTGCTTGTCTTTAATTTGTTTGAGCGCTTCCTCTCCATTTTCACAGAAGCTAACTTTATGACCTTCTTTTTCTAAGTTATATTTTAAAAGAGTAACTATAGAGGTTTCATCTTCAGCTATAAAAACATGAGCTGACATTTATTACTTTTCTCCTGTTACTATTGGCTCTGTTCCTTTTGGACGATCGCCTTCTAAATATTCACCAGTAACTAAAAAATAAACTTGTTCTGCAACATTGGTAGTATGATCACCAATTCTTTCAATATTTTTAGTTACAAAAAGTAAATGGGTACCGTCTTCTAAATTTTTTTCGTTTTCTTTTAAATAACTAATTACTTCATTCATACATAAGTTAGTTAGATCATCAATTTGCTCATCTTTTTCCCAAACATTTATTGCCACAGCAGATGATCTTTCTAAATATGAATCTAGAACTGCTTTTAGTTGTTTTTGAACATTTGTTGATACTCTAATAAGCGCATCAACTAGATTTTTTGGCAAATTTTCATTTAATAAAAGAGTTCTCTTAGAAATATTTTTTGCTAGGTCTCCTATCCTCTCAAGGTCAGAAGAAATTTTTAAGGCAGTAACTGTTTCACGAAGGTCTATCGCCATTGGTTGTCTTAAGGCGATTAGATTTACTACTTGTTGTTCTATCAATGTTTCAAATTTATCAATTTTTTCATCCTCTTGAATAACACTCTCGGCATTATCACTATTTCTTGTAGTAATAGCTTGAATAGCTTTACCTAGAGCCTCTTCACAAAATCCACCCATTTTAATTACATTGCTGTTTAAATTTTTAAGCTCTTCTTCGTAAGACTTAACTGTGTGCGGTGCTTCAGTCATTATCCAAACCTCCCTGTTATATAATCCTGAGTTTGTTGTTGGTCAGGATTCTTAAATATCTTATCAGTAGAACCAACCTCAATCAATTTACCCAAGTGAAAAAACCCTGTTTGTTGTGATACACGTGCTGCTTGTGACATTGAGTGAGTTACAATAACAATGGTATGTTCTTTTTTCAATTCATCAATTAATTCCTCTATTTGTGCTGTTGCAATAGGGTCTAATGCTGAACATGGTTCATCCATTAAAATTACCTCAGGTTTTACTGAAATAGCTCTAGCTATACATAGTCTTTGTTGCTGACCACCTGATAAACCTGTTCCAGGTTCATTAAGTCGATCTTTAACTTCGTTCCAAAGAGCTGCCTTTTTTAAACTATCTTCTACGATTTGATCAAGCTCATCCTTTGACTGAGCCATACCATGGATTTCAGGTCCATATGAAATATTTTCATATAAAGTTTTAGGAAATGGATTAGGTTTTTGAAAAACCATTCCAATTTTTTCTCTCAATCTAACAACATCAGTAGCTTTTTGATTGATATTGTAATCGTTTATTTTGATTTCTCCTTCAACTTTACAGATATCAATAACGTCGTTCATTCTATTTAAACATCTTAAAAAAGTAGATTTACCGCAACCAGATGGACCAATTAAAGCTGTCACTTGTTTTTCTTGAATATCCATATTGATATCAAAGAGAGCTTGTTTTTCTCCATAAAAAACATTTACATTTTTTGCTTCTATTTTATTCATATTTTAGTTCCATTTCTTTTCAAATTTATGTCGTATCATTTGTGCTACTAAGTTCATTAATACTAAAAATATCAACAAGACCATTATACAAGCTGATACTTTTTCAACAAAACCTCTTTCAGCACTTTCAGCCCAAATATAAATTTGAACTGGTAAAGAAGCAGCTGGATCCATGGGAGAGCCTGGAATAGTATTAACAAATGCAACCATTCCAATTAAAATCAAAGGTGCAGTTTCACCTAAAGCTTGAGCAAGACCAATTATTGTTCCAGATAATGTGCCTGGTAAAGATAATGGAACTGTATGGTGAAGAGTTGTTTGCATTCGGCTAGCGCCCATTGCAAGGGCGGCTTCTCTTATACTTGGTGGTACAGCTTTCAATGATGCTCTAGCCGCAATAATGATCGTCGGTAAGGTCATTAAGGACAACGTTATTCCACCAACCAAAGGCGTGGATCTTGGTAAGCCAAATACCGCAAGTAATACGCCAAGACCAAGTAATCCAAATACTATTGATGGTACTGCTGCTAAATTATTAATATTAACTTCAATAAAATCTGTAAGCCTATTTTTAGGTGCAAATTCTTCTAAATAAATTGCTGCTAAAAGGGCCACTGGAAATGATACAGCTAAGCAAACTAATATACTAAACAATGAACCCATAAATGAACTTGCAATACCAGCCAATTCCGCTTCTCTTGAGTCTGCATTGGTAAAAAAGCTAAAATTAAAATTACTTTCAACTTTACCCTCAGCACTTAATTTATCAAAAATTTTTAACTGATAATCAGTAACTCTTCTTCGTTCCTCCGGTAATTCTCTTGGATAATTTCCTTTAAAGACCTGATCCAAATCATCAGATGCTGTCAACTTAACTTCAACTATTTTTCCAAAATCATCTGGATTTGAAAGAATGTGATATTTTATTTCTTCTTCAAATATAAAAGCAAACATTCTTTTGATATCTGTAATTTGATCTTCATTAGCGTTTTGATCTAATGCAGCAAAACTTTCAATACCGACATCAAAGTACTCAGAGTCTTCAAGATCTTGAATTGAGGGTTTTTGATCTGCATCTAAATACATGAATTCAGGATCGTAATTTATAGGTATAGTTATCCAAGTTTTTTGAAATGCTGTATAGCCAGTAGAAAAAATTTTAAACAGAAATATAGCTAAAAACAATAAAGCCAAAACTATTGCTGATTTACCGTAAAATTGAAATCGCTTTTCTGATTTGTATCTTTTGTTTAGAAATTCTTCTCTATTAATCATATTTTTCTCTATATTTTTTAACAACTGATAAAGCTATTACGTTTAAAATTAATGTAACAACGAATAATGTAAGTCCTAATGCAAAAGCCGCTTGTGTTTTTGGATCTTCAAATTGTTGATCTCCAATTAGTATAACAACAATTTGTGCAGTTATAGTTGATGTGGATTCTAAAGGGTTTAAAGTTAAGTTTGCAGCCAAACCTGATGCCATAACAACAATCATGGTTTCACCTATCGCTCTTGATACTGCTAAAAGAATTGCACCAACTATACCCGGTAATGCTGCAGGAAAAATTACTCTTTTGATAGTTTCAGATTTTGTTGCACCCATTGCATAACTGCCATCTCTTAAACTTTGAGGCACACTATTAATTACATCATCACTCAGACTTGACACAAATGGTATGATCATCACTCCCATTACAGCTCCAGCTGCAAGTGCACTTTCTGCAGATACATCTAATCCAACGGCATTACCAATATCTTTTAAAAATGGTCCAACTGTTAAAGCTGCAAAAAAACCATAAACTACCGTTGGTATCCCTGCTAATATTTCAATAATTGGTTTTGCAAATTGTCTAAATTTATTTGAAGCATACTCAGCAAGATAAATTCCGCTTAACAATCCTATAGGTATTGCAACACACATGGCAATAAATGCTATAAAAAAAGTACCAGCAAAAACTGGTACCGCACCAAATGTATCACTATACATTGATGGATCTAAAGCTTCACTCGAGTCTCTAACAAATGCTTTTGCTGGATACCAATGCATTCCAAATAAATAATCAAAAAATGGAATAATTTTAAAAAATTCAATTGTCTGAAATAAAAGTGAAAAAACAATTCCAACAGTGGTTAAAATTGCACCTAATGATGCAAAGAAAAATAGCCATTGTAAAAAAATTTCTACAGGTTCTCTTGTTCGTGAATTTTTAGATAATTTATTATAAGCATATGCAATCGAAGAAATCACCAAACATAACACAATTACTGCTTTAGAGGCTGAGGCTGTGCTTCTTAAAGATGCATACTTGTCTGCTGCTACCTGTAATGCTGTAGTTATTTCACCACTAAATTGTCCTCTTGAAAGTGACTTAGCTTTTTCAAATATAAGATTTAATTCTCCTTCTAATAATCCTTGATCACTAAAAGATTGTAAAACTATATATTTTACTACGGTTGGTTCAAAAATAGACCACAAAGCAAAAATAATAAATGCAGGAGCTGCACACCATATTGCTAAATAATAACCATAAAATCTCGGTAACGCTGTAAGTCTTGTATTTGTAGATCTTATAGCTAATGCTTTTTTACGACCAAAAAAATAACTCGATAATGCTAAGAGAACAATTGTTAAAAAAATTATTGAGTTCATTTATGTAGATTTAATCTTGTATTAAAAAAAAGGCCCTAATAAAAGGGCCTTTTTAAATTTGTTAACAAATCAAAATTACTCGCTCATTGCTACAAGATCCATAGCGTTATCTCTTGTAGTTCTGTACATTGCTTTATCCAATGGTACTAAACCAATGTCAGCTAAGTAACCTCTTTTTCCAATTGTTCCAGTTTTTGTAAATTCTTTTACAAATTCATGTAAACCTGGAATTACACCTACGTGAGCTTTTTTCACATAGAAGAATAAAGGTCTTGCTACTGCATAGCTATAATCTTGAATAGATTCTAATGAAGGTTGTCCACCATCAATACTAGCTGCTTGTAGTTTATCTTTTGCCGCTAAGTAGTAACTGAAACCAAAGAAACCAAACATATCTTTGTCTTCAACAAGTTTTTGAATGATTAAGCTATCATTTTCTCCAACTTCAATTGCTAAACCGTCTTCTCTGTATAGTTTTTGAGGTTTTTTATATTTTTTGTTTCCTGCTGCATAACCAGCTTTGTAAAGAGCCTTTGCTTCTTTAGTCATACCTTTTTTCATTACTAAAGAGTTCCAAGCATCTCTTGTTCCAGAAGTTCCTGGAGGAATCATTACTTTAATTGGCTTATTTGGTAAGCTTGAATCGATCTCATTCCAGTTTTTGTAAATGTTATCAACTAATTTACCATCAACAACTGTATGTTTAGCAAGTGCTAAATACAAATGTTCTTTTGTAAAGTTAACTGGCTCTGCATCTAAATTGTAAGCTAATGTTATACCGTCATTACCAATAATAATTTCTACAATATCAGTAATACCATTTTTTGCACAAAGAGCTTTTTCTTTATCTTTCATAGCTCTTGAAGCGTTAGTGATATCTGGGTGAGCTTCACCTACACCTGCGCAAAATAATTTAGCTCCACCACCTGTTCCAGTTGACTCGATGATAGGAGTTTTAAATCCTTTTTTACCGAATCTTTCAGCAACTACTGTTGCATATGGGAATACAGTTGAAGAACCAACGATTGTAATTTGATCTCTCGCTTGCGATGTAACAGTGCTTAAAGTTAGCACTAAAAACGAAGCAAGGATAATAGTTAGTTTTTTCATTGATATTTCCTTTCGTAATTAAATTTAATCAACGAGTCGGTTATTAGATTTGAATGTGGATATTAATATTACAAATATGTTACAGTTTTGTTAAAAACCTAACTTTTTAGTTGAAATTTTTAGTGACAACAATGGCGTCAAATTCGTCAGCTAAACTACCTTTACAATGTATTGGACTAACACCTTCTCTAAAGGCGAGTTCGTTAGATGGTCTTAAAGTCACTTCTAGTTGTATCATGGAAACTAATTCTTTGATTTTTTTTTGTTCATATTTCCAAGAAGGCCAACTTGTTGGTGTAGAAAATGTTGAAACTACATAAGACGAGGCTCTTGAAAAATTATAATTGCTCTCGTTTTGATTTCTTAACAGATGATCTCTTACAGAAAAAAAAATATTCTTACATCTGTACATATCTGAAAAATAGTTTGTTTTTGTTAATGTTTCGCTCATTGGTACAGACACAATTAAATCAATTGTATTTCTCCAAAGTGATGAAACCACATCAGTATAAACATCAGAAATTTCAATTTCTTTATCAGGAAAATGCTTTTGAACTTGTGGTATCGTTGATTTCATATCCTCTTGTAATCTAAAAATACCAATATCAAATACAGTTAATTGCTGATTTCTTAAAATTGTAGAAATATCTGATGATATACTTTTAGTAATCATCGACATCAAAGAAAATATAATAATGGAAATATAATTTAATATCTTAACCATAATAAAAATTTAAATAAACTATGGTTTTATTCAATAAAAGATTTGTTAAATATTTGGTCAATAAAGGTTAATTTTAAACAACTTTTTTAATTAGTTATTTTGTTGGAAGATAAATTTTAATTTCAGTGCCATCATTAATTTTACTTAGAATCTCATAATCGCCCCTATGTTGAGCAATTATGTGTTTCATTATAGCTAAACCTAATCCTGTACCACCAACTTTTTTACTTTTTTCTGTGTCAACCCTAAAAAATCTTTCAGTTATCCTTGGAATTAAATCTTGAGGAATACCTATGCCTTCATCTTTAATATTAATTAACATATTTTTACCAATTAATTTACCTTCACTATTTTGACTTTTGACATAAATATTTTTTCCATCATTAGAGTATTTAATTGCATTATCTATTAAATTTGAAAAAACAGTTAACAATTTATCATAATCACCAAACACTAAAGTTGGTTCCATAAGCTCAATATGTAAATTAATTTTCTTTTTTTTTAGAATTAATTCAAAGTTGCTCTTAATATTTGTAAAAGTATCATTTAAGTTCACAATTTTATTTGGCTTAATATGTTCCTCTAATTCTATTCTACTTAAAATCAATAAATCATTAATAAGGTGTTCCATTCTAAAAACCTGATCAGACATAATCTTCATAAACTTTTTTTGTGCAACTTTATCATCTGAGGCTGGTCCAAGAATAGTTTCTAAAGAACCTTTAATTGAAACCAAAGGAGTTCTTAGCTCGTGACTAACATTAGCAACAAAATCAGTTTTTAATTTTTGTGCTTTAGTTATTTCTGTAAAATCTTTAAGAAATAAAACAACAGAATCTGTCTCTGGAAATAAATGAGTAGGACCAGGAATAATATAAATTTTGTACAATTGATATGATGGTAAATTAATTTCAACATTCACATATTTTGTTACCTGATCTTTAATAGCTTCATCAATTGTTTCTAATAATTTTGTATCTCTTATTACACTTGATATATTTTTATCAATTAAATTTTCACCAAAACGTTGTTTTGCACTTTTGTTTAAATATTTGATTAAATTATATTTATCTAAAGCAAAAAATTGATCTTCCAATTCCTCAATTATTACACGTTTACCTAAATCGTCTTTGTTTGTTTTATTGATAGTGGGAGCAGTATTTATTGGTTTAATATTTTTTTTAATTAAGAGGTAAAATAGTACGATTATTATAATTAACAGAAAATAAATAATAAAATCCATACTATTTTAATGTAACAAATTTGAAATAATTTTTTAACTTTAAATACATGTGAATCTTTTATCAAAGTTTCATGACAATAAACAATATATTAAGAAAAAATAATATTACTAAAAAGTTTAATATTAATACTCATGATTTTTTTAAACCTGTTTTTGATGTTAAGCTAGCTGAAAGCAGAAGTGAGATCAAACTTGCTCAAAAACTTAGATACAAAGTTTTTTTTTCAGAAAGGATACACAATCCTATATTAAATATTGGAAATTTTAGGAGGGATTCTGATAAATTTGATAATTATGCAGATCATATAATTGTTAAATTTAGAAAAAATAAATTTTCAAAAACTAAAGTAATTGGCACTTATCGTTTACTAAAACAATCTGTAGCAGAAAAAAAATCAGGTTTTTACAGTTGCGATGAATTTAATCTAGACAATCTATTAAATTCAAAAATTTATAACAACATGCTTGAATTAAGTCGGTCATGTATATCTCAAAAATTTAGAAACAAAAATGTACTAAAATTAATGTGGAATGAAATATATCGGTATATTAATAAAAATAATATAGATGCTTTATTTGGTACAGCTAGTTTTTTAGACACCAATATTAATAAGATTGAGGATCAATTAATTTATCTAAATAATAACCACAAAATGTCAGATAATATTAAAGTAAATGCATTAGCAAATTATAAAGTCAAAGTTGATTATGAAAAACAAATTGACATAAATCTTAAATTGGTTTCAAAGCTGCCAACCCTAATTAAAGCTTACTTAAAATTTAATGCATCAATTGGGGAAGGTGCAGTTGTTGACAACAAGTTTAAAACAACCGATGTGTTTGTTTTTTTACCTATTGAAGAAATTAACAAAGATTATGTTAATAAAATTATAGACTAATGGAAAAAATCATTAATAAAATATCCAAAGTCGATGAAATCAAATCTTTGTATAAAATTAATTATGAAGATTTAAAAAAGTCATCAAATTTTTGGAAAAAAACATTAGATATCTTAAATATAGATTACTACGCAGAACATATAACCAATATTCCAAAAACAGGTTCGGCAATAGTTGTTGCTAACCATCCTTTTGGATTATTAGATGGATTAATAATTTGTTCTATAATTTGTGATATCAGAAAAGATTATAAAATTTTAATTAATGAAGAGGTATCACAAATTGATCAAATAAGAGAATATTTGTTACCAATAAAATTTTCTACAGTTACAGCAGATATTAAAAAAAACATAATTACTAAAAAAAAAGCAATTGAACATTTAAATTCAAATGGAATTTTAATTACTTTTCCCTCGGGTGAAGTTGCTACTTCTTCATTAATTTTTAATGAGGCCAGTGAAAGAGAATGGAAGCCTTTAATAGGCTCTATAATTAATAAAACAAAAGCAGATATTATTCCTGTTCGTTTTTTTGGTAAGAATAGTTTATTTTTTCACACAATGGGTTTTATAAACAATAATTTAAGAAAAGTTTTATTTATTAGGGAGCTTTTTAATAAAAAAAATAAAAAATTTAACCTAACTATTGGAAAAAGAATTACTTTGCTTCAAAAAGAAAAACTAAGTAACAGGCAAATAGTTGGGAAACTTAGATCAATTGTATTAAATATTAATTAGGTGATATATTGTTATAAAATATCTTTGCTGTTTCTTCCCAGCTATATTTTTTAGCAAATTCTAGACAATCTTCTCGATTTACTTTTAGTGCCTTAAGTGCGGAGGTTTTAAGGTCTTGATCTAATGTATTTATTTTAGAACCACCTAATATATCTTTAGGACCAGGAACTGGATAAGCTGCAACAGGTGTTCCACAACTTAAAGACTCCAAAACCACAATACCAAAAGTATCGGTTTTGCTAGGGAATACAAAAACGTCTGATGATGCAAAATGAGATGCTAATTCTCCATTAGTTTTTTCACCTAAAAAAAAATCATTTGGATATTTTTTTTTCAATTTATTTAAGTTAGGACCTTTTCCAATTATAACTTTAGTGCCTTCGAGATCTAGATCTAAAAATGCTTTAATATTTTTTTCAACTGCAACTCTACCGACGTATATCCATATGGGTCTTTTATAAGGTAAATCTATTTTAACTGGATTTTTAAATGCACCATGATTACCTCCCCTAGTCCATGTAACCATTTTATTATTATCAACACCTAATGCAATTAGCTCTTCTCGCATAGATTCTGTTGTTACTAAAATTCTTTCAGCTTTATTGTGGAAGTTACATAAAAATTTTTCTGACCATTTTGCTGGAATGATAGGCATATAAAGTTTAAAGTATTTATCAAATCTTGTATGAAAACTTGTTGTAAACTTTAAGCCTTTTTTAATACAATGCCTTCTTGCCATAAAACCAAGAGGTCCCTCTGTTGCAATATGTATTGCATCAGGTTTAATTGAATTAATTAAATTACTTACACGTGGCCAAACATTTAATGATAATCTAATTTCATTATATTTAGGCATAGGCACAGTAAGAAATTGTTGAGGAGTAATATATTCAATTGTGTGACCTTGAGATTTAAGAATTTCACCAGTTTCATGGAGAGTTCGAACTACACCATTCACTTGTGGATAATATGCATCTGTTACGATTAAAATTTTCACGCTTAAGAAGCTCGCTTTAAATCTTCTACGTTGTCTTTTTTATCTATTTCTTTTTTCTCTTTATCCTCTGTTACGAATTCTTTCCTAACATTATCCCAATAAATAATTTCAAATGTTCCATCATATTTCTCTGCTAAAGCAGTGCAGGACTCTACCCAGTCTCCACAGTTTAAATAATTAATTCCATCAAAATTTTGATCTTCCGCATGATGAATATGTCCACAAATTATACCATCATATTTTTTTCTTTTTGCATAATCTGATACTGTTCTTTCATATTCACCTATATATTTAACTGCATTTTTAACTTTATATTTTAAAAATTTTGCTAGAGACCAGTAACTTTTTCCTCTTAATTTTCTGAAGAAATTTATAACAATATTTAATCTAAGTAATAGTTCGTATGCAATTGATCCTAACTTAGATAACCATTTTGCATATTTCATTACACCATCCCAAGCATCACCATGGACTACAAGATATTTTTTTCCAAGCTGAGTTTCGTGAACAACCCTGTTAACAATATTAATATCTCCAAAATGCATTGGTATAAATTTTCTAAAAACCTCGTCGTGATTTCCAACTATATAAAATACTTTAGTACCGTGCCTTGCTTTTCTTAAAATTTTTTGGATTACGTCATTGTGTGGTTGAGGCCAATAAAACGTTTTCTGCATAGCCCACACATCAATAATGTCTCCTACAAGATATAAATTTTCTGACCTTGAAAATTTAAAAAACTCTAGCAATTTATCAGCCTGACACCCTTTA
>CACFMU010000019.1:0-16598 GCA_902567435.1 uncultured Pelagibacteraceae bacterium | reverse complement strand
AATCGCAAGTTACTATTGCAGGAGTATTTATTTCAATAGTTTCTAAACCTTCATCAATTTCTCTTGTAACTTTTAATTTTCCTTCTTCTACATTTATTTTTGATGCAAATGTA
This sequence comes from uncultured Pelagibacteraceae bacterium, assembly GCA_902567435.1. Taxonomy (GTDB): domain Bacteria; phylum Pseudomonadota; class Alphaproteobacteria; order Pelagibacterales; family Pelagibacteraceae; genus Pelagibacter. The sequence continues at coordinate 16,485 of CACFMU010000019.1, read as the reverse complement.
GCTTGTGGCCAATCTAATAAAGCACTTAACATTTGACCAGTTTGGTTACAATCATCATCTATTGCTTGTTTGCCCATAAATACTAAGTCAGGTTTTTCTTTTTCTACAATTTTTTGTAAAATTTTTGAAACTGCTAAAGGTTCTATGTTATTATCAGCTTTGATATGTATGCCTCTGTCTGCACCAACAGCTAAAGCTTTTCTGACAGTCTCTTGAGCTTTTTCTTCTCCGACTGTAACAGCTATTACCTCAGTAGCTTTACCAGACTCTTTAATTTTAACAGCCTCTTCAATTGCATTATCATCTGGTGGATTAGTAGACATTTTAACATTTTCAGTGACAATACCACTACCATCTTCTTTCACTCTAATTTGAACGTTGTAATCAATTACTCTTTTAACAGCGACTAGTATTTTCATTAAGCTCTCAATAATTTATTTTCAGAATCATAAGGACTCTCGTCTAATACTGTAGCGTCGTACATTTCACCTAAAATATCAACTTGTAATTTGTCGCCCACATTAGAACAATCTGGCTTAACCATAGCTAAAGCTATTGATTTATCTAACCTGAAACCAAATTCACCACCTGTTGCTCTACCTACAACTTTGTTATCTTTATATATAGGGTTATTTCCTAATACATCTGCATCTTTTGTATTGTGGACTTCTAAAGTTACTAGTTTATTATCAAATCCCTTTTCTCTCCACTTATTGAGAGCTTCTAAACCTATGAAATTTCCTTTATTAGGGTGAACAAATCTATCTAAACCAGACTCATAAGGTGAATACTCAATAGATAACTCTGTACCAACTAGTTTATATGATTTTTCTAATCTTAAACTATTCATTGCTCTTATGCCGAATGGTTTAATACCCAAATCTTTTCCTGCTTCCATTAATTTATCAAATATATGATTTTGATATTCAATTGGATGATGTAATTCCCAACCTAACTCTCCAACAAAATTTACTCTCATTGCATTAACTGGCGCATACCCTACATCAACTTTTTTTGCAGTTAACCATTTAAAATTTTCATTAGAAAAGTCATCTGTTGAAACTTTTTGCATCAATTCTCTTGCTTTTGGTCCAGCCAACACTAGTACACCTGTACTATTTGTTAAATCTTCAAATATGACTGATCCATCTGTTGGCATCCATTTTTGTATCCAATCATGATCTAGTCTTAAATTGGATCCTGCAGATACCAAGTAATAACTATTCTCTGCTTCCTTCATAATTGTGAATTCAGAGTGAACACCACCTTTTGTATTAAGAGCATGACATAAATTAATTCTACCTATTTTTTTTGGTAGTTTGTTTGCAACCAAATAATCCAGGAATTCCTCTGATTTAGGTCCTTTTATTCTACATTTTGCAAATGCAGTCATATCTAATAACCCAACATTTTTTTTTACATTCTCGCACTCTTTTTTAATTGCATCGAACCATTTAGATCGTCTAAATGACCAATCATCTTTTTGTTCCATTCCATCAGTTGCAAAGAAATTTGGTCTTTCCCAACCAAATTTTTGTCCAAATACTGCTCCAAGGTTTTTCATCCTTTCATAACATGGTGCTGTTCTCAATGGTCTTGCGGCTGGTCTTTCTTCGTCAGGATAGTGAGTAATAAATACATGGCTATAAGCCTCCTCATTTTTTGCTTTTAGATAAGATTTTGTAGCATAATTTCCGTAACGTCTTGGCTCAACTCCTAACATATCAATAGTTGGTTCACCATCTACAATCCACTCAGCTAATTGCCAACCAGCACCTCCTGCTGCTGTTATTCCAAAACTATGACCCTCATTAATCCAAAAATTTTTTAATCCCCAAGCTGGTCCAACTATTGGGTTACCATCTGGTGTATAACAGATTGCACCGTTATAAACTTTTTTTACTCCTACTTCACCAAATGCAGGAACTCGGTGAATTGCGCCTTCAATATGAGGTGCGAGTCTATCTAAATCTTCTTGAAACAATTCATATTCAGAATTTTTTGAAGGTCCTTCAACATAACATGCAGGTGCACCATCTTCATACGGACCTAAAATTAACCCTCCAGCCTCCTCTCTCATATACCATCTGCTATCACTATCTCTCAAAACTCCCATCTCAGGTAAACCATCTTTTTTTCTTTTTTGAATTTCAGGATGTGGTTCTGTAACAATGTATTGATGTTCAACAGGTATTACTGGAATATCTAAACCAACCATTTCACCAGTTTGTCTTGCAAAATTTCCTGAACAAGAAATAATATGTTCACACTCTATTGATCCTTTGTCAGTTTCAACTACCCAACCATCTTTAGTTTGTTTCATAGAAAGTACTGTTGTATTTCTATAAATCTCGGCACCCATGTTTCTTGCACCAGTAGCCATTGCTTGTGTTAAGTCAGCTGGTTGGATATATCCATCTTCTGGGTGTTGAATTGCTCCAACTAAATCATCTGTATGACATAGAGGCCAAATTTCTTTAACTTGTTGAGGAGTTAAAAATTTTACATCAACACCTATTGTTTGTGCAACACCAGCGTATTGATGGTATTCATCCATTCTATCTTTGGTACTTGCTAATCGAATATTAGATACAACGCTAAAGCCTACATTTTGACCTGTTTCCTCTTCTAATTTTTTATAAAGATCAACAGCGTATTTATGAAGTTGTCCAACAGAATAACTCATATTAAACAACGGTAGCAATCCTGCTGCGTGCCATGTCGAACCTGAGGTTAACTCTTTACGTTCTACAAGGACTACATCTGACCATCCTTTTTTTGCTAAATGGTAAAGCGCACTGACACCTACTACTCCACCCCCGACTACTACAACTTTAGTTTTTGTCTTCATCAGCGATTACTACTAAATTTTTTGAAATAACGAAACAAAATTATATGTGTGGATAATTAAATTGAACTGCCAAGCGGGATAGGATTTGACACCATTGTAGTCAACCAACAGTTCATAAGCTCACCATCTTCTGTATATTTTTCTACTTGCCAATTAAACTTATGGTAAATCTTATTCTTATCTAAAATAATTACTTCAAATTGAGCCCAATTATCACTACTTCCAAGCTTAGTTATTGTGTGACTTAAATGATCAATCATCATTTGGTAAGAGTCCCCCTTAAGCATTCTTTTAAAATTAGGTAAAGGTCCTGTCACTTTCTTATTATTTGGGTGAGCGAAATTCCAAGTTTGCTCAATACCACTATCCTTAAAATTTGAGTCATTTTTTTGAAGCCCTGACAATTGAATCTTAACAACTTCATCAGGTTTGATTTGATTGTTGGGCTTTAATAGCTCTGCTTTAGAAATTGATATTGAGATTAATACTAATATTAAAACTTTAAATATTATTTGCAGTGTTTTTAACATCATCTAGAAACTTTTGTCTTTTTGCATCACTTACAAATGGTACCGCAAAATATCTTCTATAGACAATGTTATATATGCCACACATATGAAATACTCCTCTTTTTAACCTTCTAATGGGTAGGTTTAAAAAAAAAGTTGTAATTGCTAAACGTGGAGATCCATAAGTACAAAAAATAATAGCTCTTTTTTTTCTTAAGTTTCCAATTGGGTATCCATAATTTCCCCATAACTGCTTGAATGTAAAAGCCCAAGGTGGGGCTAAGACTTTATCGATCCAACCTTCAACAATTGCTGGCATTCTAAAATTCCAAATTGGTGCTATTAAAACAATCGTATCACATTCCTCAATTCTTTTGCGGTGATTTAAAACTTCTTCACCCGCTTCTTCGCCAGCGAATACAGGATCAAATTTTTCTTTATACAAATCTACAGCATCAACTTTGTTGCCATTATTTTCAGCTGTTTTGATAAAAGTATCTCTTATTGCAGCATTAAAAGATTTGTCATTATAATGACCATAAACTAAAAAAATCTTTTTCATATATTTTCACCAACTTTTTAATTTTAAATTTTTTGAATTATTCTGAGGTTTTGTACTTGCTATTATTAATTATAAATACAAATAAAATTGGTAAAATCAAAGTTAATACTGTCACAACAATTAACAAGATACCTAATTCAGAATAATCTGCTGTTGTTTGAATTTCTCCACTAACTTTGTCTTTAACTTCTCTTGTAACTACAAATATTTGATTTAAATATTTAGTTAACAAAGCGCTCGCAGAAAGTGCAAGATTTGTGAATGAAGCAAAAACTGCAAAAAAAGTTGCTTTAAGATGAGATGGAGCATTTTTTGCTATCCAAGCTAACAATGGTATCATGGATACCTGTCCTAAAGGCGACTCTAACGCAGTGTTTATGATTGCAATAAATTTTGCATCTACAACACCATTCGTTAAAGATGATGTCCAATTATGAAAACCATAATACATTCCAATACTTGGTAAAAATAAAATTGATCCTGCAATACTTAAAACAACAATTATTCTAGCAATTGAATTGTTAGCCATAAATGGTCTAAGCAAAACAATACCAGCAAGAGTTAAGATGGATGCTAACAGAGATAAAACTGAAAAGAATTGTTCATTAAATTTAAGTACATCTATTTCAAACCAAGAAAGTCCTGGGCCAGGACCTGGCATTGCTCTAAATATAAATATAATTACAGCAGTTCCAACAATTGTTAACCTCAAGTTTTCAGGTAATTCTTTAATAAGTTTGAACATTAAAAATAAGATTATTATTACAGAACCAATAAAAACGATTTCTTGTGCAAATGGAACTTTGAAAGACCCAATTGATAATGTAAAAACAACAAATATTAAACTACCACCTAATATCCACCAATTTATTTTTGTTTTTTCTGATCCTCTCTCCTCTTTAAAATTTAAACCTTTTAATCTTAAATTTTCAATTTTTTTGTTTCTTAAATATTTCGCTAACCCAACACCTAAGATAGATACAAATGGTATAACTAAGGCATAAATATAAATAGAGCCATATAGCTGAATCTTATTTGTTTGATCTAAATTTTCAACATCTCTAAATAAAATTACATTCACTAAAGCAACTAGAACTGTACCACCAATTATTGCAAAACGACCTAATGTCTGCATTGTTGTATGCATTGTTTTGATTTGATCTTTACTGTAGTCATTTCCTTGATCGTCATTCAAGGGAACTGCTTCAACTGTCATTGCATCAGCAACAACATCCTGAACTACATATCCAACTGGAGCCAAAATTACACTAACTACAAACCAGGTTTCTACTGAAAATATTTGGGCCATATCTTCAGTATGTATAATTAGACCGTACATAATTAATAAACTAATAGCTATTAAGGATGCACCAACATAAACCATGTAATTTTTTCTTTCCCAGATAAGATCAACCAAATGACCTAAAGGCATTTTTAAAGCCCACGGAATTCCAGCCCAAAATCCTAAGCCTGCTAAAAATGCAGCTGATAAATTTAAATAATCTTTAACAAAAAAAGTTCCTACGATACCAGTAAGTCCAGAAATTCCTGCAGCTAAGTAAACCATTAATGGTGGAAGGTAAGTCCATTTAAACTGACGACCTAAATCTAAAAAAGTATTATCTAAAAATTTAAATATTTTTTTCATGGTGTTGATGATCTTATTTTACAATAACTTAAATTTTAAGATCAAGTCTAGGTTTCCAGAATGGTCTAAATAGCTCAATTTTTGGACATCTGTTCATTACTACCTTAAGTCCAGCATCTTCTGCTAATTTTGCAGCTTCATGATTAATAACACCAATTTGTCCCCATAAAACTTTAGCATTAATAGCAATAGCTTCTTCTGCAATAGCGTAAAGATCTTCAGGTTTTCTAAAAACTTCTACCATATCTATAGGTCTATCAATTGCTTTTAAATCCGGATAAACTTTTAAACCTCTTATTTCAGTTATACCAGGACGTGGATTCACTGGAATCATATCATAACCTGTTTCGTGTAAAACTCTTAGAACACCATAACTAAATTTTGTTTTATCAGGACTTGCCCCAACCATTGCAATTGTTTTAACAGAGCTAAGAATATTTCTTAAATAATCATCTGAGTAAGGCTCGTTATGGTCCATAAACGTTATTTTTTTTTATTTTTTTGAGTTGCGATTTCAGCTTTTAGCTCATGTGGCGCAAGCGGGTCAAGAAAAGGATTTCGATAAAGCTTATCATGACTTTCAACTCCAATTTCAATAGTGCAATCTGTTTTTGGTTTTGCGACACATAAAATTATATAACCATTGTTAATTTGTCGGTTGTTTAGTGCTACTTGTGATCGTTGATCTACTTCACCATCAATCAATTTTGCCGCACAAGTGATGCATCCCCCATACTGGCATCCATAAGGTAAATCTACACCTTGATCTCTTAATTCTTGAAGCAAGGACATTCGTCCAGAAACTTTATAAACACTATTACCTCGATTTGCGATTGTGATCTGCATTAAAGCCAAATATCACTTGTACAATCTCCACCTGGATATCTACTTTCGTGACACCTGCTTGGACCGTTTGGTTCTTTTCCAAAATCTACTATAAAATCTTTATTTATTTTCATACCACCATTTTCAACATCACAATCTATCATTATCATAGCTCCACCTTGTGTACGTATTTCAGGATAGAATTGATTGTCCCAAGTAGAAAACAATGAAGTTGTGACATACATGCGTTTACCATCTAACGATAACTGATACATTTGCGGACCACCAGCAATCTTCACGCCATTAACAACGGGTGCTTTACCTAAAAGACCACCCATCCATACTTGGCCAGTTAACTTTGGGTTATGGGGATCTGAAATATCATACTGTCTCATATCTCCATGTAGCCAATTGTTAAGATAAAGATATTTATCATCCATTGATACAAGAATGGCCGACATAACTCCAGGTACTGGGATTGGCCAATCTGGATGTGGCTCGTTTTCTACATCTATGATCTTTTCCCATTCCCATTTTCCTTCTTTTGATTTCCAAAAATGAATTACATTTGCACTTAAAGCTGCTCCACAAAAACCATGACTACTATCAGGGTTGTGCATAAATTTTACCTCTAAAGGTATCAGGCCATCTTCACCAAGGTACATTGTTTCAACAGGTTCTTTTTTTTTAAAATCCCAGATATGCAATCTACGTCCATACTTTAAATGACCCACCTCCTCTAAATCAAAACCTGGCATAAATGTATTTGGCGCTGCCCACTCTGAACTTACCATCACATTATGACGTGGTTGATACCAAAAATCATAACTAAATGGGATATCTCCCATAGAGTTTTCCCATCTTCCTACAATTTCAAAATCTTTGTTTAAATGTAAATATCCACCTGGTGCTTCACCTCTTGCATTGCCTAAAAATGAAATAATTATTTCAGAGCCTAAACAGTGGACTGTATGGGGGCCTGATAAATTAGTTTTAGATTTAATTTCTGAACCTTCAATAATTTTATGAATTCTAGGTGCAAATGGGTCTGTTGCAGTATCAATTACATGAATATTATTAGATCTTACACCTGGTACTAAAAGATATTTTCTACTCATACCTTCATCACCATGACATGAAGAACAAGCATTCCATCCCATATGATGCAATTCATCTCCTATACCTGGCATTTCAAGTCGATGAATAACTTTTGAATATGTGGGACTGTCTGGATCTACATCAATAGTTGCTAGATAATCTGGTTTCTGAATTCCAGTACCTGTGTAAATTGCTATTGTATATAAAAGTTTTTCACTTGGTGCTTTTATTGCATCTGCTGGACTAGCATATCCAGGACCACAACATGTTTTTTTTTCATTTATAATATTGGTCATAATTATTTATTCTTTTTTATTTGTTCCTCACAAAACTTTTTTGCTTCTTTTAAATCTGTAATTTTTGATTCAGATAATTTTTGACTACCTGCAAGACATGCGTCTACAGCTCTTTTAAAATTATGATCATTAAAACTTAAAATAAAAAACATGCCTGCAATTATAAAAATTATAATAAAGAAATTTTTTTTATTTAACACTATTTATTTTTCCACTTTGGTTTTCTTTTTTCCAAGAAAGCTGAAATTCCTTCTTTTGCATCCATTGCCATCATATTAATTGTCATCATTTTGCTTGTATATGCGTAAGCTTTTGCTAAAGGCATCTCTAATTGTTTATAAAAAGCTTGTTTTCCAATTTTAATCGTTAGATTTGATTTTGACGCAATAAGTTTTGCAACTTTTAAAACTTCAGAATTTAATTTTGATGCAGCAAAACAATCATTAATAAGACTTATTTCTTTTGCATAACTTGCTTTAATAGGCTCACCCGTTAGCAACATTTTCATCATAGGTTTTCTATTAATTTTTCTACTTACAGCAACCATAGGTGTGCTGCAAAATAAACCAATATTTACTCCAGGGGTAGCAAATAAAGCTTCTTTAGTACTATAAGCTAGATCGCAACTCGCAACTAACTGACATCCTGCAGCAAAAGCTGCTCCATGCACTTTAGCAATAACGGGTTTCCTTCCTTCAACAATTTGAAGCATTACTTTTGAGCAAAGATTAAATAGTTTTTGATATTTTTCTTTTTTTTTTAATCCTCTTACTTCTTTTAAATTGTGACCTGCGCTAAAACCTTTGCCGGCACCCTCTAAAATTATAACTTTAACATTTTTATCAGCATCTAATTTTTTTAAACTCTTTAATAAATCTGAAAGATTTTTAAATGATAATGAATTATAGGTTTGAGGCTCATCAATAATTATTGATGATATATCTTTGTCGATTTTTTTTATTTTAATATTGCTTGTCATTTAATCAGTTAAACCATCGGATCTTGCTTGATTTCTTTCTATATGAATTGGTAAAACTTTGCCATATATTGCTTTAGAATGCTCAGGTGTATTAACTCTCCACGGATCCAATACATAAGCTGGTATACACATATATCTTGATTTTTTACCTTCAACTTTGGTTACTCTATGAAGTGTAAATCTTCCTTTAAATATTTGTAAATCACCAGGTTCTAACTTTAATTGTTTAACTTTCGTCCTATCTCCATTTAAAACTTTTTTAACCTCTTCAAAACTTTCATTCCCTGGTTCTCTTATGTTGGGACAATATTCAAAAATCCCACCATTTTCAGGTTTCTGGATCATTAAACTTAAAGTAAATTCGCAGCTATCAAAATGCCATGGAAGAATTCCTTCAGGTTTCATTACATTATATGCATGGCAAGCCAATGGGTCGGCCCATCTGTATATTGGAGAAACACCTAGGCAAGCAGAAACAAATTTCAAAAGCTCCTCAGTTTCATAAAGATATTTCATTTCTGAATTTTTTTGAAAACAGTCAGAATTTAGATATCCATTATATCTTTCCATAAAATTTCTTTTAGGATGTTCTTTAGGTAAAGATGGATCATCTTTAGCATATAAGTATGCATTGATTTTTTCCTTAGACATATAAACTTCATCAAGCTGCTTTTCTAATTCTAAATTCATTGTCTCTAAAGATTTAGGTAAAATAAAATTTGGTATGGTAGAACAGCTATCTTGGTCTAGTTCTTTTTTGCACTTCTCAATTAATCTTTTAATAATTGGAGAATTTAAATCATGAATAGGATATTTTTCTAAATCAACAATAGTTTTAAGTCTATCGTTCATTGCTTTATTTTAGTTTGCCTTCTTCTCTCATTTTTGCTCTAATTTTTGTAGCTGAGATTTCTTGAATTTCTTTTGATAGTTCAATTTCTTCAATTTTATAACCAACTCCTCTACCGTAACAAATATTAGTGATATTCGGAACCATCATAATTTTAAATTGTCCTTCAAATTCTGGATTTAACCTATCTTCAATATTTTTTTTTACAGTTTCAAAATCAAATGGATTATCATCCACTCCTTGAACGTCTCTAATTTGAATACACACTTGACCAGTTTTTTTTATAATTTCTTTAAACAATGTGTAATGGCCATCATGAAATGGTTGCCACCTTCCTAACATTTGAGCTGTTGGTTTTTTATTATCCCATTGGTATGACATGATTTTACCCCTTATTTTAAATTAATATCTTCAAATATTTTTGGTGCCCAATTTTTAGCATCTTGTGTAGTAACATGAAAGTCATACTTATCTGGTTTGATAAACATTTTGTTAGTATCATCAAATCTTCCTTCTTTAATAGTATCTACCCATATAACATAATCAGCAGGAAACAAACTTCTCGCTTCTGGTGTTGGACATATAAAATCTGCTACAACATCAAATCCTTGTTCTTTTAATTTTAAAGCAAAATCTGACATTCTTTTAGCTTGTCGCTTTCTTCCTTCTTCAGAAAAATCCCAATCATTTGCCTCTTTTCTAACTTCGTCAGCATTCAATCTTTTAGCATTAAACATGGGTGCTAATTCTTCCGCTAAAGTTGTTTTTCCTGAACCAGGCAAACCCATTATTAAAATTATTTTCATCAAATATCTTCTAACGGATGATGAGACATTAATTCAAGTCCATTTTGACCCACTAAATATTGTTGCTCAAGTTTTACGCCCTCTTTACCACCAACTTTTCCAATATAGCTTTCAACAGTAATAGTCATATTTTTTTGAAATATACCGCCTTTGTCTCCACCATCTGTTGGATATCTTATTGATGGCCACTCATCGCACAAACCTATTCCATGAACCATCACAGAATATCTGTTGCCATAATATTCTTTAGGAAGTTTCCAAGATTTTTCTATAAACTCTTTAAAAGTCGTACCATCTTTTATTAAACTTGAATTATGGTTAATTTGATTAACTGCCATTGAATAAAGATTTTTTTGATTATCATTAAAAATATTTCCGCATACAAATGTTCTCGATATATCAGCACAATATCCATAAGGTCCTACCATATCAGTATCAAATGAAACAATCTCTCCCTGTTGTATTATCTTATTACTACTTTCTTGCATCCAAGGATTTGTTCTCTCCCCTGATGATAAAATTCTACACTCAATCCATTCACCGCCATTTTCTATATTTGTTTTGTGAAGTATCGACCATAGTTCATCCTCAGTAATACCTGCTTTGAGTTCTTTTCTCATTTTACTTACACCGATTTCTGCAACTTCAATAGCTGCCTTCATACTTTTTAACTCTTCTGGTGATTTAATAACTCTTGCCTGTTCTAATATTGATTTTGCATCTACTACTTCTATTCCACTTTTATTTAATTCTGTAACTGCTGGTCCATTTAAAACATCGATTGCAATTTTTTTTGATTTAAAATATTTATATGACAGATCATTAACTTCGGTAATCCATTTTTTTAATTGTGAATTGGCCTGATCTCCATGAGCAAAATAATCCCAGGTTATTGCTGGTCTAATTTCATCAACTAAATTTAAGTGCTCAGACAATTTTTCACAGTTAAAATACTCATAAAGAATTGTTGGTCCTTCCACTGGTACAAAACAATACCTAGAGAGATTATGCATATTAAATACACTCATATTTACCGTGTCTAATGCATACCGAACATTGACTGGGTCAAATAAAATACATGCTTCTAAATTATTTTTAATCAATTCTTTTTTAACTCTCTCAAGTCGATAACTTCTTAATTTTTCAAAGTTAATCTCATCCTCTCTTATTCTTTTTTTTGTAAGGAAGTTTGTATATAATTTGTATTCTGGATTTATTTTTCTACTAAATTTCATAAGATTGATTCATACTATTTCAAAATTGATAAAAAGTATATTGTGCAACTAATTCCTGACCTGGATCAATATCCTTTAGTGAAACAAGGAATAAATACTTGAAATTTTTTTCATTTTTTTTGCTAATTGTTGAGAGAGAATTTAAATCTAGAGTTTTGCCAAATTCGTATCCTGGAAATATATCCATTCCCATTTTAATTATATTGGGATTTTCTGAGTGATTATAAAAACCACCTAAGGGAGTTCTAATGTAACTGTTAGGAAATGTTTCATGTTTAACGTGTGTAACACCTATAAAAGAATCTTTCTTAATCTTTATCTCTGAAAATAAACCTAAACCTTCAATTGCTGAATTTCTAATTGTTAATTGATTTGGTAAAGGTCTATACATTATATTATTTAGTTTCTCATTTTTTGACCACTTGGATCATAAAGTGGTTCTTTAATTACTGAACAATTAAATAGATTTCCATTTATCTCTACTTGAATTTTATTTTCAGACTTAATTTTGTTTTGATCAATAAATGTAAATGCCACACTTTTGTTCACAAAATGTGCAAAACCTCCAGAGGTTACATAGCCAATGCTTTGATCTCCATTCATTACAGCTTCATTGTTCGTTACATCAATGTCATTTGTTTCAACAATTAAAGGTGTAAGTTTGCTTGAAGAGCTTTCTTTTTGTGCGCTTTCTTTACCAATAAATTCTTTGTTCCAATTTATAAACATATCTAATCCAGTTTCTTTTGCAGTAAAATCTGGTCTATAATCTAACGTCCAAGCTCCCCAATTTTTCTCTAATCTCATAGACATTAATGCCCTTCCACCAAAAGGTTTAATATCAAATTCTTTTCCTGCTTCCATTAACTCTTCATAAAGTTTTAATTGATAGTGTGGTGCTACATAAATTTCATAGCCAAGCTCACCTGTAAATGAAATTCTATTAATTATAGCTGGTACACCACCAACGAACATTCTTCTAGAGTCTCTAAATTTAAACTTTTCATTTGAAACATCATCTCTTACAATTTTTTCTAATACTTTTCTTGAATTAGGTCCTGCAATTGACAACCCATGATACTCATCAGATCTATTTTTATAATTTAAATTAAATTTTCCTAAATGACTTTCAAACCAACGTCTATGCATTTCTTGTGCAGCTCCTGACCCAAAAACCATAAATTCCTTTTCATCTAAACAAGCTACAGTTAAATCTCCACACAATTTTCCTCTATATGATAACATTGGAGATAATGAAATTCTTCCAGGCTTTGGTAATCTTCCAGCCATAATATGATCTAAAAATTTTCTGGCATCAGGACCTTTAAATTCATGTTTCGAAAAGTTAGCAACTTCAATTAAACCAACATTTTCTCTAACATTGATTACTTCTTTTGAAACATAATCATGTGATCTTGATCTTTTAATAGTGGGTTCTTCATGAGCATCTTCTTTATTGTTAGCAAACCACAAAACATTTTCTAATCCAAAGCTATCACCCATCACTGCTCCTTGATTTACAAAACGATCATAAAGTGCTGTTGTTTTTTGTTTTCTACCTTTTGGTAAAGTTTCATTGGGAAAAGTCATAATAAATCTTCGTTCATAATTTTCTGAAGATTTTACTGTTCCATATTGAGGTGATGCATAATCTCCAAATCTTGCAACATCCATCGCCCAAACATCAATTGAAGGTTCACCATCAATTATCCACTCAGCAATACATTTTCCTACTCCTCCACCTTGGCAAAATCCTGCCATAACACCAACTGCTACCCAATAATTTTTCATGCCGGGAACTGGACCAATTAAAGGACTTCCATCAGGACCAAAAGTAAAAGGACCATTAACTATATTTTTAATTCCAGCACGTTCTAACGCTGGCATTCTTTCAAAACCTATCGCTAATCTATCTTCAATATTATCTAATTTTGGCTGAAGTAACTCATGTCCAAAGTTCATTGGGGTTCCTTCAACTTTCCATGGAGTTGATTTCGGCTCATAAGTTCCAAGCAACATTCCTTGTCCTTCTTGCCTAAAATAAATATTTCCCTCAAAATCTGTTCCTATCGGTAATCTTTGATCGCCCATCGCTTCTATTTCTGGAATGGACTCAGTGATTAAATAGTGATGTTCCATCGGTTGTACTGGAAGATTTAATCCTGCTAATTGAGCAACTTCTCTTGCCCAAAGTCCTCCTGCATTAATAACAATGTCAGCATTAATATTCCCTTTATCTGTGATTACGTCCCAAGATCCATCTTCTTTTTGTTTTGTGTCTTTAACAACTGTGTGGGTATAATACTTTCCCCCATGAGCTTTTGCAGCTTTAGCAAAAGCATAAGTAACTCCCGATGGATCAACTTCACCATCAATAGGATCCCACAACGCCAATAAATATCTAGATGGATCAATTAAAGGGTTTTTCTTTTTTACTTCTTCTAGAGAAATGAACTCTTGATCAAGCCCCATGTATCTTGCTTTTGATCTTTCTCTCTTTAAATAATCAGCCCACACTTCGTTTGATGCTAAATAAAACCCACCACTGGGTTTAAAGCCTACAGAATGACCAGATTCTTTTTCAATCTCTTTATATAAGCCTATTGTATAAGCCATCATGCGAGAGATATTTGGATCAGAAGAAATTACATGTACATTTCCAGCAGCATGCCAAGATGATCCTGAAGTCAGTTCATTTCTTTCAAGAAGAATACAATCTTTTAATCCGAACTTAGAAAGATGATAGAGGATTGAACATCCAACTACTCCTCCTCCTATAACAACTACCTTGGCATTTTTTTCCATACTAATATTTGATCTCTTTATTTACTTTTTTCAAAGACTTATCTGTTCCGTGATGAAAATGTTTGCTCATATCAGGCATATATTTCATTGAAATTGGTTTCTTTCCAATTGCAACTGACATCTCCCTGACGTGATGGGCTTCTGCTCCACAACATATACCAATAAAATTTATTTTACTTTCAACACAATCTTTAGCAAACTCTGCCATCTCGTATCGATTGCAAAATAAATTGTCTAAAGCAACAGGGAAAGCATTGCCTCCTGGAATACAATCGCAGCCATGATCAGAAATATTTAAAAAGCCAGGTTCCTCTTCAGTTGTTCTGTAAGGAACAGGAAGTCCTGCCACATGACATGAAACTTTATCTCTAACTTTTTTTAATAATTTCATTGTCATCTCGGGTCCTCGATAACAATTTAAACCAACCACATCAGCACCTAGATCTTCCATCATCTTACAAGCATCTTCGGCACTGTGACCTTCTCTAGTTTTGTCTCCTCGAGGTATTGCAAAATTACAAACAGCAATTAATCCTGCATCTTTAATAGCTTTTAATGCAATTTTCATTTCATCAGACCAGCTAATTGTTTCAGCAATAACAAAATCTACTCCAGCTTCTTTAGCCCAAGCAACTTGTTCCTCATACATTTGTTGACATTGTTTATGAGTATTCGCATCATTAGGATCAAATACATTTGTATTTGCTACATCTCCACAAACCATCAGATCTAGATCTTTAAATTCAGCAGCTGCATCTTTTGCAATTTTAAGAGCATTCTTTTGCATTGGTTCTAACAAATGCTCTTTACCTATTATTCGAAGTTTTTCTCTATGCCCATAATATGTAAAAGCTTGAACAACATCTGAGCCAGCTCTAATAAATTCTCTATGCAATTGAGTTACTACTTCTGGATGTTCTAAAACAACTTCTGGAACAAAAGGTCCTGCTGTTAGATATCCCCTTCTTTCCATTGCAAAAAGATACCCTTCAGCACACATTATTGGCCCTTCATTTAATCTAGTAATAAGATCTTTTTTCATAATTTATCCTTTCATTTGGTTAAGTTATTTGCAACCCACTTATGAAACATCAAAGTAGGAGTATCCATTACTGGGGAAAAATTTCCTCCATTATAAGCAGGGGAACTTCGACCCTTTTGCATTCCTTCTATTGCAGCAACATCTTCATTCATAACTTCTTGCCAAAATGCAAAATTTTTTTTTCTAATTTCTTTATATTCATCACTTGAAGCACTTTCGTCTCCTACGTAATACATTTCAAAATGTTCTCTTGTATTGTTATTTGACAATGGTTCTAACCAAAAAGCATAAAAATGATCAACATGTATACCAAGCATTACATTTGGAAACAAAGAAACATATTCTGAATTTTGATAAAGATCCTTAGGCCAATTTGGAAATGTTAAAAGTTTTTTATTACCATCAAACTGTTGACTATATTTATTACTGCCTTGTCCAGAAAAAGTTTCTGCAAGATCTTCTATATGATAATGGTCTTTTAAATTTGAAACTCTATTTAACTCTGGATGAACCCAGGGTAAGTGATAGCTTTCACAATAATTTTCAATTGCTAATTTCCAATTACTTTTTACTTCCATATTAAAATAACCAAAATCTCTAGCATGTCTTATTAATTTTTGATCCTCTTTTGATATAAACTTTGACCATTGTTTTTCTAAAGGATCGATACTTTGCTCAAAATCTTTTTTGTTTTTATTGACATTAATGAATATTAAATCCATCCATACATGTGTTGAAATTTCTTTAAGATTGCTTTTTGATTTAATAAAACCTTCTGTCTCATGTATATTCATTCCGCCAACGTGAGGTGTGGCTATTAATTCACCATTAAAATTATATGACCATGAATGATATGGGCATCTTATAGTGTTCTTTAATTTGCATTCTTCTTTTACAAGTATCATGCCTCTATGACTGCAAACATTATGAAATACTCTAATCTTATTATTTTTATCTCGTAAAATTAACAGTGGAATTC
>CACFMU010000018.1:0-16630 GCA_902567435.1 uncultured Pelagibacteraceae bacterium | reverse complement strand
CTCCATGGTTGGTAAAAATGGAAAAAATATTTTTGATGCAGGTAACAAATGGTCAAAAGAATCATTATTTGCTGTAGGTGGATTAATGAAACATGCTGAGGCATTAACTTCAATCACATGCTCAACAGTAAATTCGTATAATGGATTAGTTCCGAGAGTAGGAGGATTTGAAGGAGGTACAGTTACTTGGGCGCCAACAAATATTACTTATGGTCACAACAATAGATCTGCTCAATTTAGGTTACCTCAAAATAGATATTGTATAGAAAATAGAGCTGCAGATATGACAATGAATGTATATTTAGCTTTTTCAATGACACTTGCAGCTGCAGTAGAAGGAATTAAGATGAAAATTCATCCAGGCAAACCTACAGATCAAGATCTTTACGAAATGACAGATAAAGAGTTTAAAAAACTTGGGATTAAGAGGTTGCCAAGAAATTTACTTATGGCTTTAGAAGCTCTAAAGAATGATAAATTATCTGATGAAGTTATAGGAACTGTTATGAAAAATTCTTTATTAGCTTATAAGAATGATGAATGGGAAAGATACCATCAAGCAGTTACTGATTGGGAAGTGAAAGAATATCTCAGACTTTATTAATTCATGAAGAATTATGAAAAGTTTAAATTAGGAAATATTAAACTTTTATCTGGTAAAATTTTAAGTTCAGCGGAATTAGCATACAAAACCTACGGCAAATTAAATAAAAGTGCCTCAAATGTAATTATTCTTCCAACTTTTTATACAGGAAGCCATATTAGAAATGAGGGATTTATTGGAAAGAATAGAGCAATTAATCCAAATAAATATTTCATTGTATCAATTAATATGTTTGGTAATGGCTTTTCATCATCTCCAAGCAATACAATCAAAAATCAATCTGGTTCAAAATTTCCAACATTAACTTTATGGGACAATATTTATTGCCAACATAAACTCATTACTGAAAAACTAAAAATAAAAAAAATAGCATTAGTAACTGGCTGGTCAATGGCTGGCTGTCAATCATATCAATGGGCTGCACAGTTTCCAAATATGGTAAAAGCAATTCTTCCATTTTGTGCATCATCTAAAACATCAATTCATAATCATGTTTTTTTAGAGGGAGTAAAAGCTGCACTTACAGCTGACAAGAATTGGAATAAAGGTAATTATAAAAGACAACCTGTTGTAGGTCTAAGAGCTTTTGGTCGTGTTTACGCAGGATGGGCTTTTTCTCAAAATTTTTATAGAGAAAAACTATTCAAGAAACTTGGATATAAAAATTCAGAAGAATTATTAAATGATTGGGCAGAAGATCATGCAAAAAATTGGGATGCTAATAATTTATTATCAAAATTAAAAACTTGGCAATTGAATGATATAAGTAGAGGACCAACTTATAAGAATAATTATATTAAGGCACTTAAATCTATAAAAGCAAAAACAATTTTAATGCCATGCAATCAAGATCTATACTTTAGAACTAAAGATAATGAATATGAAAAAAGATATATTCCACGTTCATCATTAAGACCAATCAATTCATCCTTCGGCCATTGTGCTGCAAATCCTGGTAATGATAAAAAATTTGAAAAAGAACTAGATAAGAATATTAAAGAGTTATTAAATTAAAAATGAATAAAATAAAAAAAATAGCCATTATAGGAACTGGTGTAATTGGTGCCGGATGGATAATTCGTTGCTTGGCACATGATAAAATTGTTTACGCTTTTGACAAAGATTTAAAACTTAAAAAAAACTTAGTATCTGAAATTAAGAGAACATGGCCTTATGTTAAAAAGCTTTTTAATAAAAAAACACTTAAATTAAAAAATTTTAAATATTTTACTTCTCTTGAAGAAACGGTGAAAGATGCGGATTTTATTCAAGAATGTGCTAGCGAAAATTATGCCTTAAAAACTAGGCTAATGGCAACAATAGGCAAGCATGCAAAACCTAAAGCGATAATTTCATCTAGCTCATCGGGGTTATTACCTACTAAAATTTATTCCAAATGCAAAAATCCTCAACGAACAATTATTGGACATCCATTTAACCCAGTTTATTTATTACCTGCAGTTGAAATTGTGCCTGGTAAAAAAACTTCAAATAAATATTTAGATAATGCTAAAAAATTTTATAAATCGATTTCAATGAATCCAATAATGGTTAAGCATGAATTGCCTGGTTATTTATCAGATAGATTACAAGAGGCTTTATGGAGAGAAGGACTACATATAATCAATGAAGGACATGCAACTACGGAAGATTTAGACAGAGCAATTGAAGATGGGCCAGGATTGAGATGGTCATTAATGGGAACTTTCCTTACTTTTCATTTAGCAGGAGGAAAAGCTGGTATGAGACATATGTTAGAACAATTTGGTCCAGCCTTAAAATTACCTTGGACAAAGTTAAAAGCTCCAAATTTGTCAAATAAATTAATAAATAGATTAGTGGCAGGCACTAAAAAACAATCTAAAGGAAAATCAGTTACAAAAATTGCAAATATAAGAGACGAATATCTTGTTGAACTTCAAAAACTTAGAAAAAAGTACGAAAAAAAATTAAGATAACTTAATCATTCCTTTCAGTATGGCCATCAACAGATATCACTTGTCCAGAAACTCTACTTGAATCATCAGAGATTAAAAAAGAACACATTTTTCCAATATCTTCTTCAAGGATCCATTGTTTCATTGAACTCATTGAAATAAAATCTTTTTCAATAGCTTTTGTTGATACTTTAGTGAATTTTGCTTTATCTCTTATTACTCTTTTCATTCTATCACCTTTAATTGTACCAGGACATACAGCATTAACTCTAATATTAAATTTACCGAGTTCCATTGCTAATGTTTTTGTAACACCAATGATAGCCCATTTACTTGCCGCATAAGGAGAACGCAATGGAAAACCAAGTACCCCGGCAGTTGACGAGATATTTATTATTGAACCATTTTTGGATTTTTTAAGTAAAGGAATTGATTTTTTTGTAAAATAAAAATGACTATTAACATCTACATGCAATGTATTTTCCCAATCTTTTGATTTTAATTTTTCAAGAGATCCAGTAGGACCAGCTATTCCTACATTATTAATTAAAGCATCAATTTTTTTTGTTTTCTTTTTTACTTTTCGGAAAAAATCAGAAACTTGTTTTTCATCAGAGGCATCACAATGGTAAGTAAATAATCTTTTATTTTTTAAAGAATTTTTATTCAATTTAGTTAGAGATTTTGTATTAATATCACATAGATAGACGTATGCTCCTCTAGCAAGACAAATTTTTGCAGTAGCTAAACCTATGCCAGATGCACCAGCTGAAATAATTATTTTTTTATTTTTTAAAATATTCATTTAAATTTTATTTATTCTTGAAGTGATGCCTTTCTCCTCTTTAATATTAAATTCACTTTCATTATTATCATAAAGTTCTTTTATTCTTAATCCACTAGTTTCAACAATAGGTAAATTATTTTTTTTAAGACCTAAATGTCTTGCGTATACAGATTTTTTTTTATTTACCTGATGAGGTTGAAAGTCATTTATATCATCAATTTTTAAATGATTTCCTTTTTCAATATATCCATCTTCAACTGCGCTATTTAATAAATCTAATCCTTTTTCAGTTCTTACAATTGCTGCATTAAATCCCTCATCCTCTCCTATGGGAGATCCACCCCTCCATGTATCAAGGGCTGCTATATCAGCGCTTTCACCTATTGCGTCAGGACAAATCTTACATCTAAAATGAACTCTCCAGTTACTTTCATCTCCCCAAAAAGAATTATATTCTTTATCATGTTCTCTTCCATCCTTTGTTCTGACGTACATCAGACCAGGATTGCCGTATCCTCTGTATCTAAAAATATCTAGCTCTTCTTCTTTAATATTGTAGCTTTCTATAAAATCTTGAGATTTAGTAAATTCTGTAGAACCACCACAGACAAGAGTTAATAAATATTTACAATATTTATCTACTCTTTTATCAGTTTTAGAGAGAAGTCTAATTGCAGAAATATCACAAGGCTTTCCAATAAAAGCAAAATTTTTATTTTTATCTAGGGCTTCATTAAATTTACCTAAAGGTGAGGCGGGACCATATCTTGATCTACTCTCACAACTTAATAAATCTTTTTTTGAATAACTGAACTTTGGAATACTTCTCATTGGTTTGTCGGGGTCTCCCGCAGTGTGTAAAATGAAATCTACCTTATTAGTTTCTAGCAGATACAAAGAAATTCCATTTAAAAGCCCTCCGGTTGAACTTTGAAATCTGATATCTTTATCAGATGACCATGCGTAGTATAAAGAATTGTAAACTCCCCATATTAAATCCTCTTTTGAATTTTTACTTATCTCTTTTTTAGGTAACCCCTCAACTAATACACCGGGACATATTTCTTTTATTTTTCTAAAGTCTTCATTAGATAAAGATGTTGTTTCTCTTGGTTCTAATCTTCCTTTATCAGTCATTGAAATTTGAATTTTTTCTTTTCCAACAACACTTTGACAAAGTCCACAACCTATGCAGAGCCCATTACTTGTAATCTCTGTCAGATTTTTAATTTCTAACATTAATTATTTGCAAATATAATCATTCTCATCACAACTACTAAGAAGTGATGGTAATTCATTTTAAGATTTAACTAAAGAAGATTGTAATTCTTTATTTGTTATATATCCTTTTATATGTCCAGCTGAGTCTACGACATCAACAACCACATCATTAAGAACAATTTTTGGTAAAAATTCTTCTAAAAATTCATCTTCATGAACTTTTAATCTATTTTCTCCAGAAGGTTGTCCTTCTTTAGCATCAGTCATAATTACTTTTGCTTTTAAAACTTTTGCTCTATTTACATCTTTAACAAATGCTGCAACATAATCATCTGCTGGATTCATAACAATATCAACCGGAGTTCCAACTTGAACTAATTTACCTGCGTTTAAAATTGCAATATGATTTCCAAGTCGTAGTGATTCATCTAAATCATGAGTTATAAAGACAATTGTTTTTTTTAATTCTGACTGAAGAGAAATTAATTGTTTTTGCATATCACTTCTTATTAAAGGATCTAAAGCACTAAATGCTTCGTCCATTAACATGATATCCGAGTCTGTTGCTAAAGCTCTAGCAAGACCAACTCTTTGTTGCATACCTCCAGATAATTGATTTGGATATTGATTTTCAAAACCACTAAGTCCAACGGCCTCAATTTTTTCCATTGCTATTTTATCTCTTTCCTCTTGAGTAATATTTCTCATCTCTAAACCATAGCCTACATTTTGAATTACTGTTTTATGGGGAAAAAGACCAAATCTTTGAAAAACCATACTCATTTTATTTCTTCTAAATTCGATTAGTTCTTGTTTATTCAAAGACATTACATTTGTGCCTTCAACTAATATTTCACCAGATGTGGGTTCTATTAATCTGTTAAGATGTCTAATTAATGTAGATTTTCCTGATCCAGATAATCCCATGCAAACAAAAGTTTCCCCTTCTTCAATCTTTAACGAAACGTTATCTAGTCCCACAGTGTGACCAGTTTTTTCTAAAACTTCCTCTTTGGTCGCCCCGTCTTTAACCATTTGCATTACTGATTGTGGCTTATTACCAAAGATTTTATAAATATTATTGATTTCTATTTTTGACATTTTTCAATGAACTTGTAACAAAACTGCTAAATAGATTAAAGGAAAGAAATCGATAATTACAACTATTAATTGCATTGACAAATTTTAATGAGTAAATAATCATCAACAAATGTTTCAAATAGATAAAATTGAAAAAGATACATCAGATTTAAAAATTAAATGGAGTGATGGAGAAGAAAGTAAATTTAACTATATGTGGCTTAGAGATAACTGTCCTACAGCTCATGACAAAGATTCTCATCACCGAATGTTTAATATTTTAAATGTTTCAGAAAATTTATCAGTAAAAGATTTTAAAATAGATGACAAAGGGTCTCTTGAAGTTCAATGGAGTGAAGGAGATCATACCAGTTTCTATGATCTGAATTGGCTTCGTCAAAATTGCTATACATTAAAAAATAAATCAAAATATATTTCTCCTTACAATTTATGGGATCAAAATCTTGGAAATAAATTCGAGTCAATTTGTATAGAGCATGATGAAATTTTAGATTCTGACGAGGGTTTGATAAAATGGTTAGAGCTTTTGCATCATACGGGTATTGCAATAGTTAAGAACGCACCAGTAGAAAAAAGATCTGCTTTTCCATTACTTAATAGAATAAGCCACATAAGAGAAACTTTTTTTAAAACACCTTTTGAGGTTATAAATATTCCAAAACCAAATAATTCAGCATACACAGCACATGCACTAAGAAATCATATGGATTTGCCTTGGTTTGAACTGCCTCCAGGATATCAATTTCTTCACTGCTTAATTAATTCAGCTAAAGGTGGCGACTCTTCGGCTGTAGATGGATTTGCAGTTGCTGAATATTTAAAGAATAATGAAAAAGAAATTTTTGAAACATTAGTTAACGTGCCATTAAAATTTAAAGATACAGATTATACACAAGTGTCTCATAGGGCATTTCATGCACCAGCAATCAGCTTGACTAAAGATGGAGATTATCATGATATTAGATTTAGTGTAGCAACAATGGATGTGCTTGATTGTCATCCTGATCTAATGGAAAAAGTTTATAAAGCTCACCATAGATTTGGAAACTTATTACATGATGATAGGTTTCAAATTAAATTTCGTTTAGGACCAGGTGACATTTATTCATTTAATAATAGAAGAGTATTGCATGGAAGAACAGAATTTGATCCAAACTCAGGGCATAGACATTTACAAGGTTATTATATGGATCGAGATGAAATCATTGGAAGATTAAATTATTTAAAAAAACAATAACTTCATAGATTCTCAAAAATTAAATTATAATTTTTTCTGTATTTATTAAAATCCAATTTGGACTTGATCGTATAAAAATATTTTTTAATTTTTAAATTTTGAATTTTTTTTTTCTTTAAGTATGATTTGTCCAGTATTAGGCAGTTGATATCTTTATTGTTCGCTTTTTTAAGTATTTTTTTAATACTGGTTGGTGGTGCAAAAGATAATCCAACTTTAACTTTTTTGTTAATCTTTAATAAATTGTAAACATTTTCATGCTTAAAAGATATAAATACACATCTTTTAAATTTTGAGGTCTCCTTAAAGAGCTTTCTAAGTAGCGACATTGATAAGGTTGGCTTTATTTCAATAAATAACGGGTATTTATTTTTTGAGAAAATTAATAGGTCTTTTAATAATGGAACTGGATTATTAAGATTTGTGCTTATTTCTTTAATTTTTGAATAATTGAGATTTTTTACACTTAAATTTTTTTTAAAAATTCTTTTAAGTGTAAAATCATGAAAACAAATAAACTCACCATCTTTTGTTGCATGAATATCTGTTTCAATCCCATAATTTTTATTAAAACAATATTTAAAAGAATTTATATTATTTTCTAAGAATTTCCTTTTAGCAAGACCTCTGTGAATTAATAGTTGAGGCATTTACAGATTATCAATATCTATTTTTTTGTTGTCCCACGATGTCTTTGAATTCTATTTCCGTATTCCTGAGTAACCCTGTCAAATATAATTGCAAGAGCAACAATTGCTAGACCATTCATTAGACCTAGAGCTAAGTATTGATTAGAAATTGCTTGCAAAATTGGAACACCTAATCCTCTTACACCAATCATAGAAGCAATTACTACCATTGCTAAAGCCATCATAATTGTTTGGTTTATTCCAGCAAAAATTGTTGGAAGAGATAAAGGTATTTGAACAGATCTTAATTTTTGCATTGGAGTAGCACCAAAAGCTTCAGCTGCTTCTAATGTTTCTTTATCTACCTCTCTTATCCCTAAGTTTGTTAACCTTACAACAGGAGGCAAAGCATAAATACATACAGCCAATAGACCTGGAACTTTTCCAATTCCTAATAACATAATAATAGGTATTAGATAAACAAAGCTCGGAATTGTTTGCATCATATCTAGAACTGGCAATATAGCTCTTTCTGCTCTGCTTGATTTTGACATTAAAATACCGATTGGTATTCCAACCACTATACATACAAGCGTTGAGACAGAAATAATTGCAACTGTTGCCATACAGTTTTTCCACATTCCAAAATAACCAATAACTATAAAACAGGCTATTGTACCAATTACTAATTTATAATTTCTAGATCCTATCCATGCTAAAATACCAAAAACACCAATAACTATAGGCCACGGAGTATTTACTAATAATTTTTCAAGAAAAATTAAAAATGATAAAAGCGGATCAAAGAAACCCTCTATCGCATCACCGTATTCTCTTGAAAAGTTTTTAAAACTATAATCGATACCTTTTTTTAACTCTCTAAGAGCATCTCTATCCATTACTGGTATCTTACTTAAAAATTCCATATTAGATTTCTTATACTATAAAATCGAACCCGTTAAAATATAACGGGTTCGATTAATACTTTTAATTAAAGTGCTTTTTTGATTTTTGAAGCAGCTGAACCTGAAACCCATTTAGTCCACACATCCTCTTGTGTTTTTAGGAATTCAATTGCAGCATCTGCACCTTCTGCTTGGTTTTCACCCATCCATACCAGCATACCATTCATCACTGGACCTGGATAAGTCCTATTTTCAAGATATTTCATACCATCTTTACCAGCTGTTTTCTTAAAGTTATCAGTTGTTACTGTGAAAACTTCAGATTTTACCCATGATGATTTTTTTGGATCAGCACATTCTTGTTCAGGTTTAACTAAACAGTTATCCCAGTTATCTTTGCCGCCAAATTCACCCATGTCTACAGCTTGCATGTTGTATTTTCCGATAAGTGCAGTTGGTGACCAGTAGTATCCAAACCAGTTTTCACCTCTTTCAGCAGCTTTTGCTATTGAACCATCTAACCCAGCAGCAGAACCAGTTTCTACAATCATCCATCCTTTTTCTTCCATACCCCAAGCTCTAAAATGGTTTCTGTTACTTAATTCACAGTTCCAACCTGGAGGACAGATATGAAATCCACCTTTTGAAGGATCTTCTGGATGTGGAAATAGGTCAGGTCTTTTTAAAATTGCATCTGCAGTTGTAAGCTCAGGATGCTTTTCTAAAGTTGCAGGCAATACCCACCAACCTTCACCTAAACCAGTAATAGGTGCTTTGTTAACTGAGTGCATTTTACCTTCATCCTCAGCTTTATTTAAAGCTACTATTGCAGCATTTGCCCAGAATTCTGGAGCAACATCTGGCTCACCTTTTTCACTCATTGAAGTGAAAGTAGGCATTGTAGCACCTGGAACAAGTTCAACTTCGCATCCATAACCTTTTTCAAGTATAATTTTATCTACTTCAGCCATGAAATTCGCTGATGCCCAGTTCATATTAGCAATTGTAATCTTTCCACATGCAGCATTAGCAACACCAGTAAATAAAGTGAAACCTAAAACAGCTAATGAAGAGAGAACTATTTTTTTAATCATTTTCATTGTTTTCCTCTTAATAGTTTATAATTATTAATCACAACACATTAATTTTAAGAAATCAATATATCAATGGACGCAAAACAACTTTGAATTGAATATAGAATTGATAATATCTCATATACAGAACGATTTTTAGACTTTAAGTTTTAAATATTAGATTTCGTATCCTTTTTCCTCAGGCTCATTATCAGTTAACTCTTCAGGAAATCCATCTGCTCTAAAATCTATATTATTAGAATCTTCCATTCTTTTAACAATCATTGAAGACCATGCTCTTGAACCATATTTTTTTTGACCGTCTTTAAATATCTCAACGATTTTTGGAGAAATCTCTAATCCAGTGTTTAATTTTTTTGCTAGATCATCAAATAAACCAGTATCCTTTAAAACTAAGTCCATAGTAAAATTTATATTGTAAGACCCATTTAAAATCACCTGACTTTCAGTTTCATGCACAAAAGAATTACCTGAGGAAACTGCAATTCCTTTATAAGCTTTAGCAAGATCTAAATTTGATTTTTTAGCAACAGTCCAGGCTTCACCTAATGCAACTAGATGAACTGAGGCTAAGTAATTTGTTATAACTTTAAGAACTGTAGCACTTCCTAATTCACCAGTATGCAATACTTTTCTACCCATCACGGTTAATGCAGATAAAATTCTTTCAAAAGCCTCTCTATTTCCTCCAACAAAGATAGCAATATTTCCAGTAGCAGCTCTATGACAACCACCGCTTACTGGACCATCTAAAGGTATGCCATTTTTTTCTATAACCTTTTTGCCAATTCTTTTAATTTCAGCTTCATCAGTAGTGCTCATTTCAAGCCATATTTTATTTTGAGTTATACCTTCTAGCACTCCATTTTCACCCTCCATAACATCTGCACAAATTTTTGGGGATGGTAAGCATGTAATAATTAAATCTACTTGCTCCGCTAATTTTTTTGCAGAACTTGCAACTTTAGCGCCTAAATTTTTAAACTCGTTAGTTAAATTCTCATCTAAGTCTCTTACAGTTAAATCAAATTTATTCCTTAACAAACTTCCAGCTAGTTTACCTCCAACATTTCCAAGACCTATAAATCCTATTTTCATTTTTTAACCTCATTATTTTTATTTTTTGTAAACACAATTAAAATTACTCCGACAATAATTAATGCCCCACCAGTAAATAATTCTTGTGTAGGTTTTTCTCCTAAAAGAAATATTGCTGCTAATAATCCTGTTGGTGGAATACCCATAGTTACAATTGGAAGAACTTTATAAAGTGGATTATTTTTCAAAACATAATAGAAGCAGCCATAAGTAATTGGTTGCATTATAAAACCAATATAAATAGCAATAATCCAATGATCAAATTTTGCATTTGATAAATAGCCTATTGTATTTCCATCTAGTATTGCTGAAATAAATATTAAAATTGGCCCAGAAAATAAAGCTAACCAAGCAACTAAAGCTAGAGGGTTAATTTCTTTACTTAATGGCTTAACAACAACTTGGCCGAGCGCCCATATTGCAGATCCTAAAATTGTTAGACCGATACCAATAAATTTTCCATCTAAACTGGGTGATCCTGTTAATACGTAAACTCCAGTAAAGGCAATTCCAATCCCAACCAAAGCTCGTATTGTAGGTTTTTCTTTGAGCATGAAATACGCAAAAATTACCCCAAAAGGAACTTCAGTTTGCACTAATAGCACTGCCGCAGAAGCATCTATTAAATTTAATCCAGAATATGTAATACTATATTGCAGTGTATTAGCTATAAAAGATGCGATAAAAATTTTTTTTAAGTATCCCCTTGGTATTGGAAACCACCAAATTAAAATAGAAGCTGCAAACATAAATCGAATTCCCATCAATAAAATTGGAGGAAAAGATTCAAATGCAGGTTTGGCTATGACAAAACCAAAACCTAAAAATATTGGCACCAAAGATGCAACAAAGGTGTCTTTTAAATTCATATTGTTTTTTTATATTAATGATTAAAGAACTTATGATATATTCACTCTTTTAAATTATGAATTCAACAAAAATAGATCCTAAATATATTTCTAAATCAAATCCTAGAGTAGGCTTAATTGCACTTGCAAGTGACTTCATGATCGAAAGAGACTTTATAAATGTTATTAAAGACCGTGATATTGACTTTTTTGTTAACCGTATTGAATGTTACAATCCACTGACTAAGGAAAATCTAATAAAAATGTCTAATAAAGTTACAGAAGTCACAAAAGACATATTACCAGACCAAGATATTGATTGCGTAGTTTATGGATGTACCTCGGGAACTATAGCTGCAGGGTATAGCTCTATAGAGCAAAAAATTAAAGTAGCTAAACCGATGGCAGATGTTACGACGCCAAGTACTGCCGCAATAAAAGCATTAAAAAAATTAAATATAAATAAGCTATGTCTTTTTACCCCTTATAGTAAAAAACTTAACGATGATGTAGTTGAATATTTTAAAAGTGAAGGATTTGAAATTACTTCAAATGCATATTTTGATATAGAAGCAGATTATGACATTGGTAAAGTTGATCAAAATTATTTGTCCGAAGTTTTATCTAAAATAGATTTAAATGGAGCAGAGGCTTTATTTGTTTCATGTACAGCCTTGCCAGTCTTACCAATAATTGATGAGTTAGAAAAAAAATTAAACACAACTGTTTTATCTAGTAATCAAGCTTTGATTTGGGATACACTTGAGAAAATAAATAAAAATAATTCAGTGGAAGGATTTGGAAAACTATTCCAAAGTAATTAATGCTTTTTACAAAGGAAGAATACAAAGATAGGTTAAAAAAGACTCAAAAAATGATGCAAGAAAAAGGCATCGAATTATTAATCTCTCATGATACAAATAATTTAAATTACTTAACTGGTTATGACGCCTGGTCTTTTTATTATGCACAATGTGCAATAGTTCATGTTAATGCAGAAGAGCCCTTATGTTTTGTTAGAGCTCAAGATGCTGGTGGAGCATATATTAAATCTTGTCTTAAAAATGAAAATATTATTGTTTATGACGAAAACTATATTCATACTTGGCCTAAGCATCCATATGATTACCTAGTTCAAATCATCAAAGAAAAAAAATGGGATAAACTTTGTATTGGTGTGGAGATGGATGCACATTACTACACAGCATTTTGCCATGAAAAGATTAAACAAGGTCTACCCAATGCGAAGATAGTTGATAGTGATAGATTAGTTAACTGGGTAAGATTAGTAAAATCAGATACTGAAATTGGATTTATGAAATCAGCTGCTAAAATTTCTGAAAGAGGCATGAAAACCGCAATGGAAGTTATTAATCCTGGTGTAAGACAGTGTGATGCAGTGGGTGAAATTCAAAAAACATTATTTTATGGAACTGAGGAATTTGGAGGCGAATACTCAAGTATTGCAACTTTACTTCCAACTGGAAAGGGGACTTCTGCCTCTCATTTAACCGCATCTCAGGATAAGTTTGTAGAAGGTGAAGCTACTATTATTGAGCTATCAGGAGTTTACAAAAGATATCATGCACCTATGGCAAGAACTGTATTACTTGGAAAACCAGATCAACTAAAAATTGATACTATGAAAAAAACTATTGAAGCTTTAGAGGCTGGTATTAGTGCTACAAAACCAGGAAATACCGCAGATGACGTTGCTCAGGCTTTTTGGAAAATACTAGATAAGTATGGAATTGAAAAGAAGTCTAGAACTGGTTATTCGATAGGTATTGGCTACCCACCAGATTGGGGAGAACATACTCTTAATATTTATAAAGGAGACATGACTATTCTTGAACCCAATGTTTGTTTTCATATGATAGCTGTAATGCAATTTGGTGACTGGGGAGTTGAAGCTTCAGAAGCAGTAAGAGTAACAGAGAGTGGTAGTGAATTATTTTGTAATATGAGTAAGGAATTATTCATTAAATAAATTGCTTGATTATCAATCTAACTAATGTTTTAACGTCGTATGGGTAATGATCACTTCGTAAGATTTGAAAATGTTGATAAAAGTTACGATGGTAAACAACTTGTCGTAAAGGGTTTAAATCTAGATATTGAAGAAGGTGAATTTGTTACAATGCTTGGACCATCTGGTTCAGGTAAAACAACTTGCTTAATGATGTTGGCTGGTTTTGAAACTCCAACTAATGGACAAATTTATTTAGATAACAAAGTCATTTCAGATATTCCTCCACATAAAAGAGGTATAGGAATGGTATTTCAAAACTATGCATTGTTTCCACATATGACAGTTTATGAAAATTTAGCATTTCCGTTAAGAGTTAGAAAAATTCCAAAAGATGAAGCTGATAAAAAAGTTGATAAAGCTTTATCAATGGTTTCTCTTCAAGGTTTTGAAGCAAGAATGCCAATGCAATTGTCTGGTGGTCAACAACAAAGAGTAGCTGTTGCAAGATCGTTAGTATTTGACCCAAAATTAGTTCTAATGGACGAGCCTTTGGGAGCCTTAGATAAAAATTTAAGAGAAAGTATGCAATATGAAATTAAACATATCCATGAAAGTATTGGAGTTACAGTTGTATATGTAACTCATGATCAAACAGAGGCTTTGACCATGTCAAATAGAATTGCTGTATTCAATGATGGAAAAGTTCAACAGCTTTCAAGTCCAGATGAATTATACGAAAGACCTGTCAATTCCTTTGTAGCTGAATTTATTGGTGAGAATAACACTTTCGCTGGGGAGGTGTCAGATGTAGCGGGAGATAAATGTAAAGTTAAATTAAATTCAGGAACAGAAATTTTAGCAAATCCAATTGTTGCAAAATCAAAAGGGGAAAAGACTACAGTTTCTTTAAGACCTGAAAGAGCTTTAATTGATCCAGATACAGAAATGGACAATAATCACAAAGGTAAAATAGAAGAGGTAATTTATCATGGTGATCATACGAGATTAAGAGTTGACCTGCTTGGCAACAAAGAATTTATCTTAAAAGTTCCAAATAGTTCAAATAGGATGGATATTAAAGAAGGTAAAGAGATAAATATCGGTTGGAACAGTGTTGACTGCAGAGCATTAGACCCTAAATAAATACTTAAAATATCAGATAATTACTTAATCTTGAGCAAATATTAATCAGCTATTGACTATGCTTTCCTATATTGTTTTACTTTCGCTTTATAAAAACTAAACTTTAACGTTAAATAGGAGAATAAATGAAAAAATTAAGTAAATTATTACTTGCTCTTTCTTTTGTACTTTCTGTAACAACTTCAGCATTTGCAGTTACTGTAGTGTCTTGGGGTGGAGCTTACACTGAGTCGCAAAAATTAGGGTATGGTGATCCTACAGCTGCAAAGTTAGGAATACCTGTTAATTGGGTAGACTACACTGGTGGATTATCAGAAATTAAAGCTCAAAAAGAAGCTGGTGCAATTACTTGGGACATCATGGATGTATACGCAAAAGATACAATCATTGGATGTGACGAAGGAATTTTCCATGAATTCGATTTTGATAAAGACTTCTTGCCTGCTCCAGATGGAACACCTGCAAGTCAAGACTTCTTTACAAGCATGCCGTCTAAGTGTGCTGTTGGAAACATCTTGTACTCTTGGAACTTTGCATACAATGATGAAAAAATTGGTAAAAGAAAACCAACATCAATCAAAGACTTTTTTAACACTAAAAAGTTTCCAGGAAAAAGAGCAATCTACAAAGGTGCTATGTCTAACTTAGAGATCGCATTGGTTGCTGATGGAGTAAAAGCTAGCGGAGCGCAAGCTGGTGGTGACTTACTTTACAGAAAAATGGAAGGTGCTGGTATAGACAGAGCTTTAGGTAAAATTAAAAAACTTTGTACGGATCCTAACGGTGGATGTGTATTTTGGAATGCTGGAGCTCAACCACCAGAGCTATTAGCTAATGGTGAAGTAGTAATGGCTACAGGTTGGAATGGTAGATTCTTTAATGCACAAATGGAAGGAACTCCACTTGTACAAGTTTGGGACGCTCAAATTCTTGACTATGAATATTTTGCATTAGTTAAAGATGGTCCAGGCTATGCTGACGGTAGTGCTATGAAAGTACTTGCTGAAATGACTAGTACAGAAGGTTTAGCAGGAAGTGCTAAGTATATTGCTTACGCTCCTTGGAGAAAATCTTCAATTGCTATCATGGAAGCTGGAGAGCCTTGGTTTAAAGATGGTAAAACTAACATGGTACCACATATGCCAACAGCACCGGCTAACTTAAAAAGCCACATTCTTATGAACCCTGATTACTGGGCAGATAACCAGGATGAGATTAATGAGAAGTGGGAAGCAATGAAAGCTGGTCTATAATTTAGTTTTATAGAATAGTTTTTTATACTATATTGAAAGGGCAGTTATTTATAACTGCCCTTTTTTTTATTATGAGCCAAGAACAAATTTTATCATCTGACGGAATACCTCTTGAGCAAAGCCTCAAAAAAGCTGAAAGAAAAAATAAGCTTAAGGCAGTTTTACTAGTAGCTCCACTTTTTTTATTTCTACTTATTATTTACGTTTTTCCAATTGGGGATATGCTATTTAGAAGTGTTGATGATCGTATGATCACGAAAATGCTCCCTAAAACTTTTAAAGCTATGGAAAGTTGGGACGGACAGGATTTACCAGATGAGCCTGTCTATAAGGCAATATATGAAGATTTAAAATATTTAAAAGAAAATAAAACTTATGGAAAAATTATTGCAAGATTGAATTATGAAAAATCTGGTTTTAGTAGTTTGATAAAAAAAACTGTCAGAAAATTAAAAAAAATTGAAGAAGGTAATTATAAAGAGCAATTCATTAAAATTCATAAAAGATGGGGTCAGCCTGAATATTTAGTTGCTTTAAGAAACGCAGCTCCCAATTGGTCATATGCAAAATATCTAAAAGGCGTGGATATGAGATTTGACCAGAATAAAAACATAGTTCAGGTCGAGGAAGACAGAAGAATTTATAAAATTTTGTGGATGAGAACAATAAATGTAGCTTTTTGGGTTACTCTTTTTTGTTTTGTTCTTGCTTATCCAATTTCACATTTACTAGCAACTTTACCTATGAAATACAGTAATTTATTGATGATTTGTGTATTACTTCCTTTTTGGACATCATTAT
>CACFMU010000017.1:0-17516 GCA_902567435.1 uncultured Pelagibacteraceae bacterium | reverse complement strand
ACAATTGCTGGTAATTCTTTCATTTGATTTATTTTTACACCGTTAAATTCTAAAATTATATCTCCTGCTTTAATTCCTGCTTTTTCAGATGGACTATTTTCTGCAACACTTGCAACTAATGCACCTCTAGGCTCATCTAATTTTTCAACCTCTGCTATTTCTGCTGTTACATCTTGAATTCTAACTCCTAACCATCCTCTTTTTGTTTCTCCAAATTCTATTAGTTGATCAATTACAATCTTTGCACTATTTGCAGGAATTGAAAAACCAATTCCAATCGATCCGTTTCTACCTAATATCGCTGTATTAATTCCAATTACATCACCGTTCATATCAAATAATGGGCCACCTGAATTTCCAGAATTAATTGAAGCATCAGTTTGAATGTAATCTTCATATCTTGATAATCCAATTGATCTATTTCTTGCTGAAATAATACCTGAAGTAACCGTTCCACCCAATCCAAATGGATTTCCAATAGCAATAACCCAATCACCTATTCTTGCTTTATCTGAGTCCCCAAATGCAACAGGAGTAAATTTATCTTTTGTTTCTAATTGTAGAACTGCAATATCAGATAATGGATCAGCACCCACAACTTTCGCTTTATATTCCTCATCACCATTTACTCTAACAATAATGTCTTCTGCATCTTGAATAACGTGATTATTTGTTACAACAATCCCTTTTTCGTCAATTATAAATCCAGATCCAAGGGCCGATGATTTTTTCTCTTGAGGAGTTCCAAATTCTTTAAACATATCTTCAAAAGGAGATCCTGGAGGAAATTGAAAGGGGAATGGGTTAGTATTCGTTACAACAGTTTGAGTAGTTGAAATGTTTACAACTGATGGCATTAATCTTTCAGCTAGATCAGCAAAAGATGCTGGTACTGATTTTGAATATGATGATGTTGAAATGCTAAAAGTAAAAAATACCGCCAAGAGTAAAAACTTTATTCTTTTCATACTAACCTTTAATATAATAAATAATTATAAATCCTATTATTGCAAATACCAGTCCACCAGATCTCAGCTGACTATCACTTACAAGCTCTAATTTTTTTAACATACTTTTCATTTTTGATGGAAATATGGCATACAAAATTCCCTCTATGAAAAGAAATAGACCAAATGCTATGATCAATTCCTTCATTAAATTGGGTTATTCTGATTTAGGTTTTATATTTCCAAAAAACTTAAAAAATTCACTATCAGGAGATAAAATTAAAGATGTTTCTCCGCCAATTAAAGCAGTTTCATACGCTTGCATTGCTCTATAAAATGCAAAAAACTCCGCATCTCTTCCAAAGGCATCAGCAAATATTTTGTTTCTTTCACCATCACCTTCCCCTTTCATAATCTCAGATTTCTTTTGAGCATCTGCTAAAATTACTGTTACTTCTTTATCAGCAGTTGATGTAATAGTTACAGCCATCTCTGCTCCTCTTGCTCTAAATTCTTTAGCTTCTCTCTCCCTTTCAGTCTGCATTCGTCTATAAATTGCATCACTGTTTGCTTGAGGAAGATCGGCTCTTTTAATTCTCACATCAACAATTTCAATTCCAAAGTTTTTAGCCTCAGTATTTACACCTTCTTGGATGAGTGTCATTTGTTTAGTTCTATCTTTTGATAAAAGTGTTTGTAATTCTTGTTGACCAAGAACATTTCTAATTCTTGAGTTTATAATTGTTGATAATCTTGATCTTGCAACTCTTTCATTTCCAACAGAAATATAGAATTTTAATGGATCAACAATTTTAAATCTTGCAAATGCATCTACGATCAATCTTTTTTGATCTGATGCAATTACCTCTTCTGGAGGTGTATCTAAATTTAAAATTCTCTTGTCTAAGTAAACAACATTTTGAATAAATGGAATTTTAAAGTTTAAGCCAGGCTCTACTATAATTCTTTTAGGGTCACCAAACTGAAGAACAATTGCTTGATTAACCTCTTTAATTATAAAAACTGAAAAGAAAACTAAAACTCCTAAGACAGCAATTATTGGTAATAATATTTTTTGTGCTTTCATTTAATTAGTCGCTTTCTTTTTATTTAATTCTGGTAATGGAAGATAAGGTACTACTCCTGATCCCGCATTTTTCTCGATAATTACTTTTTCAATATCAGCTAATACTTTTTCCATAGTCTCTAAATACATTCTTTCTTGAGTGACTTCTTTAGCTTTTGCATACTCATCATAAATTGAGATAAATCTACTAGCTTCACCCTCTGCTTTTGCTACCACTTGATTTTTGTATGCTTCAGCAGCTTGTAGAATTTTTTGTGCTTCCCCTCTTGCTCTTGGGATTACATCATTTGCATATGCTTCAGCCTCGTTTTTAGATCTTTCCATGTCTGCTCTTGCAGCTTGTACATCTCTAAATGCATCAATTACTTGATCAGGTGGATCGGCTTTTTGAGTTTGTACTTGTGTTACTTGAATACCACTTTGATATTCGTCTAAAATTGATTGAATAATTTCTTGAGTTTCTAGTTCAATTTTTGCTCTTCCTTCAGTTAAAATAGGTTGAATATCACTTTTTGCAATTACTTCTCTCATTGCTGTTTCTGCTGCAGCTTTTACAGTTCCTTCAGGGTCTTGAATTTCAAATAAAAATTTTCCTGCATCTTTAATCACCCAAAATACTGAAAAGTCAATGTTAACAATATTTTCGTCACCAGTTAACATTAAACTTTCTTGTGGTACATCTGCAACTCCACCACCTGTTGAAAAACCACTCTCTCTTTCAGATCTAAAACCTATATCCATTCTGTTTACCTTGGTAACTTTAGGAGTTTCAACTGTCTCTACTGGAAAAGGTATATGATAATTAAGTCCAGGTTGAGTTGTTTTTACAAATTTTCCAAATCTTAAAACTACACCCTGTTCATCTGGCAGCACTCTATATAATCCGCTTGCAAGCCACACAAAAAGTAAAATAAGCAAGATTAATCCAATTGGTTTTCCACCTGATTTACTTCCTCCAGGTAAAAATTTATTAATTTTATTTTGAATATCTCTGATTATAGCATCTATGTCTGGTGGTGTTGGTCCTCTACCTGAACCATTTCCTCCTCCACCTGGGGCTGATCCCCATGGACTTCCGCCTCTTCCTTTAAAATCGTCTGACATGCCAAAGTATATAGTGTCTTTATTGGAAAAAACAAGTAATGATAAAAATATGACTAATAAAAAGCCAGAACTAAGTGACGCAATGAAAAGGAAGCTAGAGCCTAAGAAATTTACAAAAAATCCAATTCTTGGAACTAAATTTACTATTGCAATTTCAAGTGCAAAGGGAGGTGTGGGTAAATCTACATTTGCAACGAATCTTGCGTTAGCTTTAAAAAAAGTTGGTTGCAAAGTTGGACTATTAGATGCTGATATCTATGGACCTTCGATACCAAAAATGTTTGATATAAATGAAAAACCGAAAAGTGATGGTCAAAAACTAGATCCTATTACAAAATATGAAATTCAATGTATGTCAATTGGATTTTTGGCTGACCAGCAAACTCCGATGATATGGCGTGGTCCAATGGTAACAAGTGCTATTAAAACTTTTACTCAAAAAGTGAACTGGAAAGATTTAGACTTTATTATTGTTGATATGCCTCCAGGCACTGGTGATACACAATTAACTTTTTCACAAGAAATTAAAATGGATGGAGCAATCATAGTTTCTACGCCTCAAGAAGTGGCTTTATTAGATGTTAAAAGAGGAATTAAGATGTTTGATAAACTTGGAGTTAAAATTTTAGGCTTAGTTGATAATATGAGTTTTTTTACAGGAGATGATGGCAAGAAGTATAAAATTTTTGGTGAGGGAGGAGTAAAAAAAACAGCTGAAGAGTTTCAAAAAGAATTTCTTGGAGAAATACCTATAAATCCTGAAGTTGGAAAAAGTGGTGATGAAGGAAAGCCTATTGTAGAAGCTAATCCTGAACATGAAATTTCAAAAATTTATATAAATTTTGCTAATAAAATTAAATCAACTTATCTTTAAGATCAAAAGCAACCATTAATTCGTTCCACTCTCTTTTAGAAAGACCTGAACTGTCAACATCAACATTTTCACCTTTAATAAGTTTTTGAATAATTATTTTTCCTTTTGCGGAAACTTCTGTTCCACCAACTCTATAATCCATAAATGCATCATAGGTGATTGGAACCCATTTTTTTAAAGTATCTAACATTATATCTGCATATACTCTTATTTCATACTGAGCATGACTATCAGCTCTAAGTCTTAAAAAATTCATTAAATTTAATAGATCTGTTTTCCAGTACCACTGGGTGTAAGTATTTAAAGTTAAATTCATTCTAGCTAGTTCTCTTGCTAAACCTTTTTTACTTTCATCTATTGTTGAGCCATCAAATCTTTCATTCAACATAGTTTCATAATTATCATATGTTCTTTCGGCATCATTTTTTAGAAGCTCTAAAACCTCTTTTGCCTGTTCACCCTCCAAAACA
The DNA here is from genome assembly GCA_902567435.1 of uncultured Pelagibacteraceae bacterium. GTDB lineage: Bacteria > Pseudomonadota > Alphaproteobacteria > Pelagibacterales > Pelagibacteraceae > Pelagibacter. The sequence continues at coordinate 13,034 of CACFMU010000017.1, read as the reverse complement.
TCTCCTCTACCTTGACGGTTACTAGTAGATTGAGCTGCTAAATTATCAGCAGATGGTAGATAAAATTCTTTATCTAAGATTGAATATCTCGCAGAATACTCATTTACGTTTGCAGTTCTATGTCTAATCCATTGACGCGCAATAAAAATTGGTAATTTAATATGATATTTAATTTCACACATTTCAAATGGTGTACTATGCCAATGTCTCATTAAGTATTTTATTAAACCTTTATCTGTGGATACTTGCTTTGTTCCTTTTCCATAAGAAACTCTTGCAGATTGGACTATTGATGTATCGTCACCCATGTAATCAATTACTCTCACAAACCCATGATCTAAAGCTGGAATTGCTTCATAAAGTATGTTTTCTAGTTCAGGGGCAGTGACCCTTTTAGTCTGATTGCTCTGAGACTGTTGATTTTTTATTTCTTCTGATTGTTCTTTTGTTAATTTCATGATTGTTATTGAATCTAATGTAATTCCTTTTATATTAATAATGTTGGTTTTCCAACTACGACGATAAACGAATTTCGTAATAACCATTGCGGACGTGGGGGCAGTACCCACCACCTCCACCATTACAACTTATGGGGGTGAACTAGATTCGACGGATGACTAAAGGCTATTCTTTCGTTCGGGATTGTTCCACCGTGACGGGCTAATTTATAATTGCTAACGAAAGTTACGCACTTGCTGCCTAATTAACTTTGTTAATTAAGTAGACGGGGTCCGGGGCACCTGGCAACAGAACGCCCCTTGTAAACTATATTTACACTATTTTTTTAGCTCTTTCTTTTTTTTAAAAATTATTTGGTGGTTTAAAAATAATATATCTAGATTTTTTTTAAAGTTCTCATAGCATTCAAGTATAGCTCCACTTGGATTTTGTTCTATTTTTTCGTAAAAAAACCAATAAAAGTCGTCACAAATTAAAATTCCATCATCTTCTAAACAGTTCATGGAGTTAATAAAATCTTTTTTTACATCTTCATAAAAATGAGAACCATCAATATAAATAACATTAAACTTCTTGTTATTATTTATAAAAAAATTATGTGATGTATCTTTAACTAAATTATTTGGTATTTTTAATTCATCTAAATTTTCAGAACAATTTTTATAAACTATATCAAAATCAATTTTACCTAACTCATCACTCCCAGTAAATGTATCTACAGAAGTAATTTCTTTAACATTATCCAGTTCACCCATAAAAACTGCCGACCTTCCCTCAAAAGATCCAATTTCTAGATATCTTATTTCTTTCAATTTAGTTAAATAATTTTTCCAAATATTGATATTATGTGAAAACCAATCATCATATTTAAATTTGTATTTTTTATCAAAAAATTCTTTTTCATTATTTGGATTTTTTTGAAACTCTATAAAATTAAAACCTTTAAGAATTTTTAAAAAAAAATAAAATTTATCATTTTTAATTAGAGGAGATATTTTAAGATAGTATTTAAGAGAGTATTTAATTACACTAAAATATTTGTTTAATATTAATTGCCTCCAAGTTTTTTTAAATTTATAGAAATATTTACTATGCTTGCCCATTTTTTTTTTTTAGTTCTGCTTGAGCAGCTGCTAATCTAGCAATTGGAACTCTATATGGTGAGCAAGAAACGTAATTTAAACCTGCTTTGGAGCAAAAATTAATACTCTTAGGATCACCACCATGTTCACCGCAAATTCCTAACTTAAGTTTTTTATTTTGGCTTTTCCCTTTTTCAACTGCAATCTCAACTAAATCTGCAACGCCCTCATCTATTGATACAAAAGGATCAATCGAAAATATCTTATTTTCTAAATAATCATTTAAAAACTTTCCACTATCATCTCTGCTAATACCAAATGTTGTTTGGGTTAAATCATTAGTTCCAAAACTAAAAAACTCTGCATGTTTAGCAATTTCTTTTGCTTTGATTGCAGCTCTTGGTAATTCGATCATTGTTCCAACCATAAATTTGATTTTTATATTGTGTTGTTTTTGAACTTCGCTAGCAACTTTAATTACCAAATTTTTCATAATCTTAATTTCTGCTTCTGTAGAAACTAAAGGAATCATTATCTCTGGAAATGCTGATTTAATTTTTTTCTTTTGCAGTTCTGCTAAAGCTTCAAAAATAGCTCTACACTGCATTTCATATATTTCTGGAAAAGAGATACCAAGTCTACATCCTCTATGGCCCAACATAGGATTTTGTTCATGTAATTCCTCTATTCTTATTTCAATTTCCTTAACAGGTAAATTTACAACATTTGCAACTTCATTAATTTCTTTATTTGTACGAGGTAAAAATTCATGAAGTGGAGGATCAAGTAGTCTGACAGTTACAGGAAGTCCGCTCATAATCTTAAATATTTCTACGAAATCTTTTTTCTGATGAGGTAAAAGTTTATTAAGTGCTATTGATCTATCCTCTATAGTTTTTGATAAAATCATTTCTCTCACAGATAAAATTCTTTCTTCATCAAAAAACATATGCTCTGTTCTACATAGACCAATACCTTCTGCTCCAAAATCTTTAGCTGTTTTTGTATCTTTTGGTGTTTCTGAATTAGTTCTTATATTTAATTTTCTGAAACTATCAGCCCACAACATTAATTTTGAAAAATCTCCTGAAATTTCTGGTTTAACTGTAGCAACGCTTCCCTCAATAATTCTACCTGTTGAACCATCAATGGTAATAATATCACCTTCTTTTATTTCTGTTGATAAAGTTTTAAATGTTTTATTTTCATAATTGATGTCAATTTCACTAGATCCAGAAACACATGGCCGTCCCATTCCTCTTGCTACTACCGCTGCATGGCTTGTCATTCCTCCTCTTGCAGTTAAAATCCCTTTAGCTGCATGCATTCCTTGTATGTCTTCTGGGGAAGTTTCTACTCTTACTAAAATAGTATCTTGCATAATTGCTGTTAATCTTTCAGCTTCCTCTGAGGTAAAAACTACTTTACCACTTGCCGCCCCAGGTGATGCTGGTAATCCGTTTGCGATAACATTTATTGAATCTTTCTCATCTAGAGTAGGATGAAGCAAAGTATCCAATGAATTAGGATCAATTCTTAAAACAGCCTCTTTTTTTGAAATTAATTTTTCTTTTACCATATCAACTGCTATCTTTACTGCTGACTTAGCAGTTCTTTTTCCTGATCTTGTTTGAAGCATCCACAATTTTTTACTCTCAACTGTAAATTCAACGTCTTGCATATCTTTATAATGTCTCTCTAACTTTTTTAAAATTCTGTGAAGCTGTTTATATACATCCGGCATTACTTCCTCCATTGAGAGAGTTTTTACTTTTGCTTTTATTCGTGCCTTTTTAGTAATATATTGAGGAGTTCTTGTGCCAGCTACTACATCTTCCCCTTGCGCATTAATTAAATATTCCCCATAAATTTCATTTAAACCATCTGAAGGATTTCTAGTAAACACAACTCCAGTTGCACAGTCTTCCCCCATGTTTCCAAAAACCATTGATTGGACATTTACTGCCGTTCCCCATTCAGCTGGAATTTGATTTAACTTTCTATAAACTTTTGCTCTGTTGCTCTCCCAAGACAAAAATACTGCACTAATTGCACCTAATAATTGTTCATAGACATTTTGTGGAAAATCTTTTTTAGTTTTATTTTTAACAGTTCTTTTGAAATCTTTAATTAATCCATCCCAATCACTCTCATCAAGGTCAGTATCTAAAAGAACACCTTTAGTAAGTTTATAATTTTCAATTAATTCCTCAAAATGATAACCTTCAACTCCCATTACTACATTGCCATACATTTGAATAAATCTTCTATAGCTATCTTTTGCAAACCTACCGTTTGAAGTTTTTAAAGTTAATGCATTTACAGTTTTATCGTTCAAACCAAGGTTTAAAATTGTATCCATCATCCCAGGCATTGATACTCTGGCGCCAGATCTCACAGATAAAAGTAAGGGATTTTTTAAATCTCCAAATTTTTTTCCAACTTCTTTTTCAATTATTTGTAACTCTTTTTTTATCTGATTAATTAGATTTTGATTTAATTTTTTTTTATCTTTATAAAAAATTTCACAAACTTTTGTCGAAATTGTAAATCCGGGAGGGACTGGAAGACCCATTTTTCCCATTTCAGAGAGGTTTGCTCCTTTCCCACCTAAAAAATTTTTGGGGTTTCTTATTTTCTTACTATCTTTAGAATTAAAATTTAAAATAAGTTTTTTCATTAGTGAGTATCAATTAAAGAAAAATTAACATAATTATCAAACGTTTTACATAACATTTGAATTAGTTCTAGTCTGTTTTTTTTAATAGTTGTATCTTCTTCATTTACTATGACATTATCAAAAAAATCAAAAACTACTTTTTTGGAATCAGCTAAATAGATTAGAGACTTCTCGAAATTTTCATCTTTATTGATGCTATTAAAATACTTGCTTAACTCATTTATTTTTTTGAATAAATTTTTTTCAAAATCTGTTTTAAAAATACCAGGATCAGTTGAATTTGATAGCTCAATATTTTGATTTTTGAGTTCACTTTCAAGTATATTTGAAGCTCTTTTATAGCTCGAAATTAAATCTATTCCATTTGGTTTTCTAATAATTTTATTCAAACTCTTAGCCTTACCAAAAATAACAACTATATGATCTATATTAAAAGAATTTGCTGATGCTTGAATTATATCATGACGAATTGTTTCTTCTTTCATGAAAAACTTTAATCTTTCCATTAAAAATTCTGATAGTTCTTTTAGTAAAAACTTATTTTCAAATTCAAACCCTTGATCAGCATATAAGCTTGATGAATAACTTATTAAATCTCGAATTTTAAAATCTTTTTTATTTTGAGCAATTATTCTAATTATTCCAAGTGCTAATCTTCTTAAAGCATAAGGATCTTTTGAACTTGTTGGCTTTTGATTTATCCCAAAAAAGCCAACTAACGTATCTATTTTGTCAGCCAATGATAATGCAATACTATAAGGTTTTTTTGGTATTTTTGATTCTGAACCTATTGGTAAATATTGTTCGCTTATTGCAAGTGATACATCTTTTTCAAATCCTTGAGCCTCAGCAAAGTAACCTCCCATGATGCCTTGAAGTTCAGGAAATTCTCCTACAAGTTCAGATACTAAATCAACTTTGCAAACTGAAGCTGATAGTTCTACTTTTTCTTTACTTATCAATAACTCATCTGATAGCATCCCTCCAAGTTTTCTCATACGTTGTACTTTGTCAAAATATGAACCTAGTCCTTTAAAGTAATTCATAGATTTTAATTTTGAAACTTTTTTAACTAAATTTTGAGATTTTTCCTTAAACCAAAAAAACTCAGCGTCGCTTAATCTTGCTTCTACAACTCTCTCATTACCTAATTTAATAAACCCTTTTTTATCTTGTTTGTTTGTTACAACTAAAAATTCATTTGTAATATTTCCTTTCTTATCAAAAGTTGGGAAGTATTTTTGATGATTTTGCATAGTTATTATTAGAATTTCTTTTGGAATATTTAGAAATTTTCTATCAAATTCACAAAGCAGTACATTTGGTTGATCTGTTAAATCTACTACCTCATCAAGTAATTTCGTGTTTTTTTCAATTCTGATATTTTTTTTGGCTAAAATTTCATTAAATTTTTTTTCAATTAAATTTTTTCTTAATTCTTGATCTACAATAATATTAAGTTTTTTAAAAAATTTATTGTAATCTTTAAAGTTAGTAAAAATTTTTTTGTTTTCTTCAAATTCTTTATCAATAAAAGTTGTGTTTGATGAACGTAAATGATGAAAATCAAAAATTAGTTTTTTCTTATCATAAATAGCAAGTATTGACTTTAATGGTCTACCCCATTTTAGATTGTAATTTCCCCATTTCATTGACTTTTTCCATTGAATCTTTTCTAATGTTTTGGGGATAAATTCCTCTAACAATTCATATGTATTAAGTTTTTTTAATTTAGTTTTAAAAAAAAAAAACTCTTTGTTATCTATTATTTTTTTATAAAGATCGTTTTTAGAAATATTGTTTGATCTTATAAATCCTTCTAATGCTATTTCTGGAGTATTTATATTAGGCCCTTTGATTTCTTGAGATTTTAAAGCTACCTGTTTTTGCAGGCCCTCAAACAAAATTATCAATCTATTAGGTGTAGAAAAAGATGAGCCTTTTTTGAAAGAAATTAATCTATCATTGAAGAATTTATTAAAACTACCTAACAAATCCTCTCGTAGATTTTTTTGAAGAGATGAGGGTATTTCTTCACTAAATAATTCTAAGAAAAATTCTGACATTTAAATTTGACTATCTAACCAAATTCCTGCGGCAGCTTTTGTGATATCTCGAATTCTTCTTATATATCCAGCTCTTTGAGCAACACTTATGACACCTCTGGCATCTAAAATATTAAATACATGGCTTGCCTTCAAGCACTGATCGTATGCAGGTAATGAAATATTTTTTTCAACAAGAGATTTTGCTTCCATCTCGTGCATATCAAACATTTTAAATAAATTATCAATATTTGCATGCTCAAAATTATATGCTGAAAATTCTTTTTCTGCTTGATGAAAAACTTCTTGATACTTTACTCCCTCATCATTCCATAATAAATCGTAAACATTTTTTTGTTGTTGGGTAAACATGCAAATTCTTTCCAATCCATAAGTAATTTCAACTGAAACAGGTTTACATTCGAAGCCTGCCATCTGTTGAAAATAGGTAAATTGTGTTATTTCCATTCCATCACACCAAACTTCCCATCCTAAACCAGCTGCGCCTAAAGTTGGACTTTCCCAATCATCTTCAACAAATCTAACATCATGTTCGTTATGATCGATACCGATAACTGACAAGCTATTAAGGTATAATTTTTTTATATTTTCTGGTGACGGTTTAATTAAAACTTGAAATTGATAATAATGTTGTAATCTATTCGGATTATCTCCATATCTTCCATCTGTTGGCCTTCTTGAGGGCTGAACATAAGCTGCTTTCCATGGTTTTGGCCCAAGAGATCTAAGAGTTGTTGCTGGATGAAATGTACCTGCACCCACTTCCATGTCATAAGGCTGCAAAACGATACATCCTTTTTTACTCCAAAATTTTTGAAGATTTAAAATTGTTTCTTGAAATGTTTGTTTTTTTTGTTTTGGTTTTTTTATTTTAGAAACCATATCTTTGCCAAATTGACCTTTCATCCAAAATGTTTGCTAATTGATCTACTTGATTATTTGATGAAGAAAGTTTTTGACTTAACCAACCTTTTGTTTTTTCAAATTTTTTAATTACTACATCGTCTCCAAATTTTTCTTTTAAAACTTCATGAGCGCTACCAATTCCATCTATCAATCCTAAATCTTTTGCTTTGCTTCCTGACCAAAATTCTCCTGAAAAAAGTTCAACTCCAGATTTATCTAGTTTTGAGCCTCTACTTTTTTCTACGACATCAATAAAATCTTTGTGTAAATCTAATTGAATTTTTTTTAATCTTTCAATATCTTCATTTTTTTCTTCAAGAAATGGGTCCAATGTACTTTTGTTTTTTCCTGCGGTATGAACTCTTCTCTCAACACCTATTTTTTTTATTAATTCGGTAAAGCCAAATGAAGAATAAATTACTCCTATTGATCCAATTATTGAACTTGAATTTGCATAAATTTCATCGCCAGCGCAGGAAATTAAATAACCTCCGGAAGCAGCTACATCTTCAGCAAACACTATAACCTTTTTTTTATTTTTTTTTGCTTCTTGTCTTATAAAACTATAAATTAAATGTGACTGTACAGGTGAGCCACCAGGTGAATTGATCGTAATAGCTACCGTATGAGCTTTTTTAAGAGAAAAAGCCTTTTTAATGAGTTCTTCTTGACCAGCAAAGTCAATCCCTTGTTTGAATTTTCCAGCGTTCCCAATAACTCCATTCAATTTTAGATGGGCAACTATCTTTTTCTTTTTAAAAAAAGAGAACATTTTTATTCCTTATAGAATTATTAATTGATTATAAGGTTACTTATAATTGAAGAAAAAGGTGCGTCAATTGATAAGTAATATATAAAACCTAATTATATTAACTTAATAAAATTATGGGAACAGTAATACAGCTTAAAAATCAAATAAATAACTCTTATTTTCAACTCAAAGAATCTGTTGAAGATAAACTTGTATTAACTGAGGAAAAAATAAAATTAAAACTTAATAGTGATGTGGAGTTAGTCAAAAAAATGACTGAGTATCATATCAAAACTGGTGGGAAAAGATTAAGAGCTTTATTAACACTTGGCTCAGCAAAATTATGCGGATATTCAAAGGGATCTAGAGATGTAAATTTAGCAGCCTGTGTTGAATTAATACATAGCGCAACCTTGATGCACGATGATGTGATTGATGAGGGGATTATTAGAAGAGGTAAAGAAACTTTGAATGAAATTTGGGGTAATCATTCCTCAGTTTTAATTGGTGATTATTTGTTAAGTAGATGTTTTGAAATGATGGTAGAAGATGGAAATTTAGAAGTCTTAAAATTACTATCTTCTACATCATCTAAAATTGCTCAAGGAGAAGTTTTGCAGCTTCAGCATAAAGGGGAAGTTGATATGCTTGAAGAAACATATTTAAAAATAATATCAGCAAAAACAGCTGAGTTATTTGCAGCATCAACAAAAGTTGGTGCAATATTATCAGATGTAGAAAACAAAGAAAAAGATGCTTTAGAATTTTATGGAAGAAATCTTGGACTTACTTTTCAAATTGCTGATGATACACTTGATTATAATTCAGAACTTAAAATGTTTGGAAAAACAGTTGGTCAAGATTTTTTTGAGGGAAAAATTACTTTACCAATAATTTTACTTTTTCAAAAATTGGATTCAATCGAAAAAGAAAATTTGAAGGAAATTTTTAGTAAAGAAATAAGAGATAAAGATGATTTTGAAAAAACAATTTCTTTAATTAAGAAATATAAAATTATTGAAGAATGTTACCAAAAAGCTCAGCACTATATTAATCTTGCATCAAACGCTTTAACAGTTTTTGAGGAATCAAAAGATAAAAATATTTTTAAAAATCTAACATCTTTTAGTTTAGCTAGAAATTTTTAAGGACTCAAAAGTGATTGTGTCCAAATTCCATTACTATCTTTCGAATACTTAAGTCTTTCATGTATTCTGCTATCACCATCAAGCCAAAATTCAATTATTAAAGGTGATAAATTCCAACCAGACCAGTGTGGAGGTCTTGGAACATTATTTTGATCATCAAATTTTTTTTTGTAGTCCTCTATTGAATTTATTAATTCATCTCTATTACTCAAAACTTTGCTTTGTTTAGATGCCCAAGCTCCTATTCTACTTTCATAGCCCCTTGTATTATAATATTGATCAGCAACTTTATCAGATACTAATGATACCGATCCGCTAATTCTTACCTGTCTTAAAAGACTTTTCCAATGAAAACACATAGATGCATTGGGATTTTCTTTTAACTCAATACCTTTTTGACTGTTTAAATTTGTATAAAAAACAAATCCATTTTCATTAAAGTCTTTAAGCAAAACCATTCTCACAGAAGGCAAATTTTTCTTATTAGATGTTGCTAACGCAACTGCATTTGGATCATTAGGCTCAGTTTTTTTAGCCTCATCCATCCATACTTTAAATAACTGCATTGGATCTTTCAGATCTAAAAAACAACTATTAAGCCCAAGAGAGTTTTTTTGATTCATAATTTTAACAAAATAATCTATATAATATAAATAATGTCATTTAATACATTTGGAAAGCTATTTCGTTTTACTACTTGGGGGGAGTCTCACGGTCCGGCAATAGGTTGTATCGTAGATGGGTGTCCGCCTAATATCTACTTGAAAGAGCAAGATATTCAAAAAGAATTGAATAAAAGAAAACCTGGACAATCTAAATTTACCACTCAAAGAAAAGAAGATGATAAAGTTCAGATATTATCTGGAGTCTTTGAGGGAAAAACTACTGGAACGCCCATATCAATGATTATTTATAATAAAGATATGAGATCAAAAGATTATGGAAATATTAAAGATAAATTTAGACCAGGACATGCAGATCTTACTTATTTCAAAAAATATGGAATTAGGGACTATAGAGGTGGAGGAAGATCGTCTGCAAGAGAAACTGCTTCGCGTGTTGCAGCTGGTGCAATTGCTAAAATAGTTTTACAGAAAAAATTGGGAAAAAAATTTGAAGTAATTGGCGCTGTCACTCAATTAGGAATATTAGGTTGTGATACTAATAAGTGGAACGATAAAATAATTAATAAAAATCCTTTTTTCTGCCCTGACAAATCGATGATAAAAATTTGGGAAAAATATTTACTAGGTGTTAGAAAATCTGGATCTTCATGTGGGGCAATAATAGAAATAAGAGCAAGAGGTATACCTGCTGGACTTGGTGCTCCAATTTACTCAAAATTAGACTCTGATATTGCTTCAGGTTTAATGAGCATAAATGCTGTTAAAGGAGTAAACATTGGATCTGGAATGAATTCTGCACAATTAAGCGGTGAACAAAATTCAGATGAAATTTCTCAAAAAGGTAAAAAATTAAAATTCAATAGTAATAATGCTGGTGGAATTTTAGGTGGTATATCTAGTGGTCAAGAAATTATTGCATCCTTTGCTGTAAAACCAACTTCATCAATTTTAACAAGCAGAAAGACAATTAATAAATTTGGAAAAAATACTACTATTTCTGTTAGAGGAAGACATGACCCATGTGTTGGAATAAGAGCAGTTCCAGTTGGAGAGGCAATGATGAATTGTGTTTTATTAGATCACTATCTGATGCAAAAAGCACAATGTGACTAGTGCTAATTTTTTACAACTTTTATAGAGTCTTTTGTAAATAAGATATCCAATATTTTTTTCGATATTTGTGATGAGCTCAAGCCTGCTAATTCATACATTTTTTTTGGCGTATCCTGGTCAATAAAAGTATCAGGTAATGTCATTGATCGAAACTTTAAACCTTTATCAAATACACCTGTTTCAGCTAATAAATTCTTAACATGTGAACCAAAACCACCAATCGATCCCTCTTCAATAGTAATCATAACTTCATGTTCGCGAGCACACTTTAAAATAAGTTCTTGATCTAATGGTTTTGCAAATCTGGCATCAATAATTGTTGTTGATACACCTTTGTTTTTTAATTCCTCAGCTGCTAATTTGCATTCTTCAAGTCTTGTTCCCAAACTTAAAATGCAAGCTTGGTTACCCTCTTGAACAATTCTTCCTTTACCTATCTCAATTTTTTCATCAATCGAAGGTAATTCAAGTCCAATACCATTTCCTCTTGGATATCTAATTGCACATGGTTTATCATTTATATCTACTGATGTATTAATCATTTTTACTAATTCGGCTTCATCACTTGCAGCCATTACGATAAAATTTGGTAGTGTTGATAAATAAGTAATATCAAATGAACCAGCATGAGTAGATCCATCTGCTCCTACCAAACCTGCTCTATCTATTGCAAATCTTACTGGTAGACTTTGTATGGCCACATCATGCACAACTTGATCATAAGCTCTTTGTAAAAAAGTAGAGTAAATTGCAGCATAAGGCTTGTACCCCTCAGTAGCTAAACCTGCTGAGAAAGTTACAGCATGCTGTTCTGCAATTCCAACATCAAACATTCTTTTTGGAAATTCTTTTCCAAAAATATCCATTCCCGTACCACCAGGCATCGCAGCTGTTATTCCAACAATTTTGCTGTCTTTTTGAGCATGTTTCACTAACGTATTAGCAAACACCTTTGTGTAAGCTGGAAGATTGCTAATACTTTTTATCTGTTCTCCTGTTTCAACATTAAATTTTGAAACACCATGATAATTATCTGTAGCTTTTTCTGCATAAGAATACCCTTTACCTTTTTGAGTTTTGATATGTATCATTATTGGGCCTTCATGTTTTGAGTCTCTCGCATTTTTAAAAATTGGAATTAGATCATTTAAATCATGGCCATCGATTGGACCAGCATAATAAAAACCTAATGAGCTAAATAAAGTACCACCAGTAACTGCCGATCTTAAAAAATCTTCTGCTTTACCAGCTTTAGCACTAAATCTCTTTGAAAATGCGGATGTAATAAGTTTTAATGTTTCTCGAAGACTAAAGTAAATTTTTCCTGTAAATAATTTTGCTAAATAAGTCCTCATAGCACCAACTGGTTTAGCAATAGACATATCGTTATCATTTAAAATAACAATCATTTTAGTTTTAGATGCTCCTGCATTATTCATAGCCTCATACGCCATACCTGCACTAATTGCGCCATCTCCAATTACAGCTATTACATTAGAGGTTTTATTTGCTAATTTATTTGCCTCTGCAATTCCCAATGCAGAAGATATAGAGGTTGAACTATGTGCTGCGCCAAATGGATCATACTCACTTTCTGATCTTTTTGTAAAACCTGATAATCCATCACCTTGTCTTAATGTTTTAATTTTTTTTTTTCTACCTGTAATAATTTTATGTGGATAAGATTGGTGACCAACATCCCATATTAATTTATCATTCGGAGTATCAAACACATAATGAAGAGCAACTGTTAGCTCAACAACACCTAATCCAGCACCAAGATGACCTCCAGTTTCAGAAACTACGTTAATCATTTCTTTTCTAACTTCATCAGAAACTTTTTGTAAGTCTTTTTCTGGAATTTTTCTTAAATCAGACGGAAAATTTATATCATCTAAAAATTTATAATTTTGTGTCATCTATCTCTTTTTAAAATATATTCTAATGTATCTTTAATATTTTTTGATTTCGAACCATATTTTTTTAAAGTTTTATTAGTATCAATAATTATATTATCACAATATTTAACTGCATTAGTATATCCCATTAAACTTATAAGTGTCGCTTTTCCTTTTTTTTGATCTTTTCCAGTTTGTTTTCCAGCACTTTTGGAATTACCATGAAAATCTATCAAATCATCAGCTATTTGAAATAAAAGACCAATTTTAGAACCTAAATTTTCAAAGAATTTGATCTCTTGATT
>CACFMU010000016.1:0-17672 GCA_902567435.1 uncultured Pelagibacteraceae bacterium | reverse complement strand
TTCAATTACCACTTTTATATCTTTTCTATCAATCTTTTTAGTTCTGTAAGAAATTTCATTAAAAATTTGAGAACCATTAACCTGTTTTTTATTTTTCTTACCTTCTATCATTGTAGGCATTTCTACAACATCATTTATTTTTCCATCCTGAAAAAAACAAATCGAACCTGAAATACCTGGGTCAATTCCAATAACTAACATTACATATTATTAAGTTGAACATTTGAATAAACATTTTGTACGTCATCATCATCCTCAATAGTTTCCAAAAATTCAATTATATCCTCTCTTCTATCATTTGTTACATTAATACTATTTAATGGAATCCACTCAATTTCTGTTGAAATAAAATTTGCAACTATCTTTTCTAATTTTTTTTTTACGTTATAAATTTCACTCATAGGACATTGAATTTCATGTAATTCGTCATATGAAATACACTCATCTGCTCCCGACTCTATAGCTAGTTCAAAAATATTTTCATCTGAAATTTCATTTCTATCGATTTTGATAATGCCCAACTGATTAAAATTATGTGAAGCAGATCCCTGCGTCCCTAAACTTCCACCATTTTTTTGAAATATAGTTCTAATATTTGAAGCAGTTCTATTTTTATTGTCAGTTAAAGTTTCAACTATAACTGCTATTTTATCAGGACCAAAACCTTCATATCTCAAATTTTCAAAACTTACTCCTGATGCAGCAGCAGATTTATCTATTGCCCTTTCTATATTGTCCTTTGGCATATTGGCTGATCTTGCTGCTTGAATTGCAGACCTTAACCTTGGATTCATTGCAGGATCTTTATCCCCAAGTTTTGCTGCTACAGTAATTTCTTTTGATAATTTTGAAAATATTTTTGAACGCTGTTTATCAGCTTTTCCTTTTTTATGTTTTATTCCAGCCCAATGAGAATGTCCTGCCATTTTTTAACTATTTTTTAATTGAGCTCCATTAACGTAGCTTTTAATTTTTTTTGCTAGACCAGTTTTTATATCACATTCAACAATAACACCACACAATGTAGCATCTCCAGTTGCTGGAAAATGTTTTGTTGAATTTTTTTTTAAAAATCTATTCAATGAATTTTCTTTATTCATTCCAATTACAGAGTCGTAATCACCACACATTCCTGCATCTGTTTGATATCCAGTACCATTATGTAAAATTCTTGCATCATTGGTTGGTATATGAGTATGAGTTCCAACTACTAACGAAGCTTTGCCATCAAAAAATTGACCGATTGCATTTTTTTCGCTTGTTATTTCTCCATGAAAATCAACAACTAAAAAATCATAATCTTCTTTTAATTTAAATTGTTTGATAAATTTTTCTGAAACTTCAAAAACGTCTTCACATTTTTTCATAAAAACATTTCCCATTAAATTTAATACCCCAATTCTGATGTTTTCATTTGTTACATATATATTAAAACCTTTTCCAGGAGCTGGCTCAAAAAGATTTTTTGGACGTAACAATCTATCCTCTTTATCTATAAATTCCATTATCTCTTTTTGATCCCATACATGGTTTCCAGTCGTAATAACGTTCACGCCACAATTAAAAAAGTCATTGCATATCTCTTTTGTTAAACCAACCCCTTGGACTGCAGCATTTTCAGCATTTACAATTACAAAATCAATTTTTTTTGATTCAATTTCATTTAAAAGACAATTCATTAGTTTTGAACACCCAGATACTCCAACCACATCTCCTAAAAATAAAATTCTCATTGTAAAATTTCTTTTTCAGTAACTATAAAGTCTAATTTTTTATCAAATTTATTGATCGGTACTTTTTTTATTTTTTGATAGGAAAAAGCTAATCCAATTTTAATTACTTTTTTAACTTTTTCAATTTTTTCAATGTAACGATCATAGAAACCTCCGCCATAACCTAATCTATTTAATTTACTGTCAAAAGAGACTAGTGGAACTAATAAAATATCTGGATCGATAATCTTTGACGAGATGGGCTCAGGTATCCCAAATTTATTAATTTTTAATGGATCATTTATTGACCATTGTAAAAAATTCATTTGATTATGTTCTTTTATAACTGGTAATGAAACATTAAAATTTTTCTTTTCCATCATTTCTAAAATTTTTAAGTCATCAATTTCAAAATTTGATGGAAAATATCCACCTATATTTTTAGACTTTAATTTATTTTTTTTTAAGAAAGAAAAAAATTTACTTAAATTAATTTCTACGTTCTTATTTGAATTTTTTTTTCTAACTTTTAAAATTTTACTTCTTAACTTATGTTTATTCACAAAAATTTATTGAGATTTATTATCTTGTCTAGCTTTTTCAACAAAACTTGAAATTTCATTTGTAGCTTCATCAATTAATTGTTCATATTTTTTTTGGTTATCTTCAATCTCATCATTAAATTTTTGATGACTATTTTTTAATTCTAGAATTTCTTCTTCTTTCTTATCTCTGTAGTCGTATATTAAAGATTTTAATTCTCTAAATTTGTTTGAAAGATCTCTCAATTCACTTTTTTTGTTATCTATATTTTTTTTTGTTTCAAAATATTCATCCATAATTTTTACAGCAGTGATTAAGAGTAATTTGTTTTCCCCTAAATTACCGAGCTCATTTTTTAAATTGTTAAATTTTTGATTTATGTGAATTAATAACTCTTCAAGATGTTCTTCTTGCCCGTCCTCACAAGACAATAAAAATTCTTTATTATTAAATTTAATACTTACATTTGCCATTTATCTATTTCATCTAATAAAGTATCTGTTTCTTGATTTAATTCATCAATTTTTTCGGAAAATTCAGCCTGTTTTTTTTGCTCTATTTTTTCTTTATTCTGAATTTCCTCAAGTTTTTTCGTCAAACTTTCATGTTCATCAGTTAATATTTTATATTTTTGCTCTAATTCAGATTTTTCAATTTCTAATTGATTTTTTTGAATGCTTAAATTTTCAATATTATTTTGCAAATCAGGATTACTTAAATCTAAATTTTTTAGTTCTGATAAAGCTTCATTTAATTTTTTTTCTTTTTCGATTATAGAATTCATATATATATGTTTATATTATTAAATAGAATCTTCTTAGTCTAGTCAGGATAATTTTGAATAAACTACACAATGATTTAGCAAATTGCATCAGATTTCTATCAATTGATGCGGTACAAAAAGCAAATTCAGGACACCCTGGTATGCCGATGGGTATGGCAGATGTAGCAACTGTTCTTTTTAAGAATTTTTTAAAATTTAATCCAAAAAACCCTAATTGGCTTAATAGAGATAGATTTGTTCTATCTGCAGGTCACGGATCTATGTTGCTTTACTCATTGCTATATTTAACCGGTTATAAAAGTGTTTCACTTAATAATATAAAAAAATTTAGAAAACTTAATTCTATTTGTGCGGGACACCCAGAGTATCATCCTAATACTGGCATTGAAACAACAACAGGGCCTCTTGGTCAAGGAATTGCAAATGCTGTTGGCTTTGCAATAGCTGAAGAAATTTTGAAAAAAAAATTAGGTAAAGAAATTATAGATCATAAAACTTATGTGCTAGCAGGCGATGGCTGCTTAATGGAGGGGATAAGTCATGAGGCAATGAGTTTAGCAGGACATTTAAAACTAAAAAATCTAATAATGCTTTTTGATAATAATTCAATATCTATTGATGGACCAACTAGTTTAGCTGTCTCAGACAACTTTAAGAAGAGGTTTGAAAGTTATGGTTGGGGCTATATTCTAATAGATGGTCATAATCAAAAAGAAATATTCAAAACTTTAAAGAAAGTTCAAAAAGCAAAAAAACCAACTGTTATTTCTTGTAAAACAAAAATTGGCTACGGCTCTCCAAATAAATCAGGCAAATCCTCATCTCATGGAAGCCCGTTAGGATTAGATGAAATAAAGTTAGTAAGAAATGCTCTGAATTGGAATTACAAGCCCTTTGAAATTCCAAAAAAAATTTTAAACGAGTGGAAAAAAATTGGTAAAAAAGGTCAGAAAATTGAGAATAATTGGAACAAAATTTATAAAAAGAAAAAAGATTTAAAAAATAAACTGAAAAAAAATAATTTTACAAGAATTTTAAAAGAAGAAAAAATGTGCGCAATTAAAGAACTTAATAGTCTAGCAACAAGAAAATCCTCTGAGCTAACTTTAAATAAATTAACTAGTATAAGAAATAATTTAATTGGTGGTTCTGCTGATTTAGCTGGATCAAATAATACTAAAACTAAACATCACAAAATTGTAAAACCAGGCGA
Organism: uncultured Pelagibacteraceae bacterium; assembly: GCA_902567435.1. Classification (GTDB taxonomy): domain Bacteria; phylum Pseudomonadota; class Alphaproteobacteria; order Pelagibacterales; family Pelagibacteraceae; genus Pelagibacter. Next base: position 13,420 of record CACFMU010000016.1, on the reverse strand, counting down.
CTTTAACAGTGATTACATTCACTATGGTGTAAGAGAGCATGCTATGTGTGGAATAATGAATGGGTTGGCCCTGCATAGCAATTTTATACCTTATGGTGGAACCTTTTTAATATTTTCAGATTATTGTAAGCCTTCTATAAGATTATCAGCATTAATGGAGCAAAGAGTTATTTATGTAATGACACACGACTCAATTGGCCTTGGGGAAGACGGCCCAACTCATCAACCGATTGAACAATTATCAGGCTTACGTTCTATTCCAAATCTAAATGTTTTTAGGCCTGCAGATAGAATGGAAACTATTGAATGTTGGGAGCATGCATTAAAAACTTCAAAAACACCAAGTATTTTATCTTTAACTAGACAAAATCTAGATCCGATAAGAAAAAAATACTCAAAAACTAACAAATGTTCTTTTGGAGCTTATGAAGTTTTAAGAACAAACAAAAAAATTCATTTAACTATACTTTCAAGCGGATCAGAGGTCAATTTAGCAATTGAAACTAGTCATAAATTGGCCAAAGAAAAGATATACTCAAAAGTTATATCAATGCCATGCCAAAATCTTTTTGACTTACAGTCTAATTCATACAAACAAAAAATAATTAATGAAACAAAAATGAAAATTTCTATTGAAGCTGCATCAACAGATTGTTGGAAAAAATATGTTGGTAATAATGGTTTGACTTTTGGTATTGATACTTTTGGTAAAAGTGCTCCATATAAAGAAATTTATAAACATTTTGGTTTAACGGCAGCAAATATTGCTAATAAATCAAAAAGAATGTTAAGAATAAAAAAATGACAATAAATGTTGGTATCAATGGAATGGGAAGAATTGGCCGAATGGTTATCAGGGCAATTATTGAAAGCCAAAATAGAGATATAAAAATAAAGCACATCAATAATAGATCTAATTCAGAGGCAAGCTGTACTCTAATTAAATACGATTCAATCCACGGTAAATTTAATGCGGACCTTAATTATGATGAAAATCATTTAATTATAAATAATGATAAAATTTCTTTTTCACAAGAATCAAAAATTGAAGATATTAATTGGAAAAAATTTGGTGTTGATTACGTTTTTGAGTGTACTGGAAAATTTAATTCAAAAGAAAAACTACTAGCACATATTAGTAATGGTGCAAAAAAAGTTATTGTATCTGCTCCTTGTAAAAATGCTGATAAAACAATTGTTTTTGGTGTAAATGAAGAAGAACTAACAAAAAATGATCAAATAATTTCTGCTGCTTCATGCACAACAAACTGTTTAGCGCCTGTTGCAAATACCCTTCATAAAAATTTTGAAATAGAAAAAGGATTTATGACCACAATTCATGCTTTTACAAGCGATCAAAGAATTTTAGATAATTCTCATAAAGATCCTAGAAGAGCAAGATCAGCAAGTCAATCCATTGTGCCAACATCTACTGGGGCATCAAAGGCAATTGGAGAAATAATTCCATCATTAAAAGGTAAATTAGAAGGTATTGCTATGAGAGTTCCGACCCCAAATGTATCTCTTATTGAATTAGTTTTTTGTACAAAAAAAGATATTGATAAAGAAAAAATTAATAATGCATTTAGAGAAGTTTCAAAAACTCAGTCTAAAAAAGTATTAGAGATAACTTCTGAAAAACTCGTGTCTGTTGATTTTAATCATAATTCATCATCAGCAATTATTGACTCATCACTTACTAGCGTAGTAGGTAAGAATATGGGAAAAATTTCTGCCTGGTATGACAATGAATGGGGATTTTCAAATAGAATGTGTGATATAGTAGAATATATCAATAAAATCTCTTAATGAAAAGTATAAAAGAAGAAGTAAATCTTGGTAATAAAAAGGTTTTATTAAGATTAGATTTAAATGTTCCTATAGTTGACAATAAAATCATGGACACTACAAGAATTGATAAAATTTTACCTACTTTAGAATTTTTAATTAACCAAAATACAAACATCATAATTATTTCTCATGTAGGAAGACCAAAGGGTAAGATTGTTAGTGAGCTCTCACTTAAACTAATATGTGAAGAATTAAGTAAAAAATTAGATCAAAATATAAAGTTGGTTTCAAAGAATATTAAAGAGATTAATTCAAAAGAATTATTTGATAATAATGATGAAAAAATAATAATGTTAGAAAATATAAGATTTTATCCTGAGGAAGAAAAAAACGACGAACAATTTGCAAAATATCTTGCAACCTTAGCCGAAATCTATGTAAATGACGCTTTTTCATGTTCTCATAGAGCTCACACTTCAATTCATGAGATCACTAATTTTTTACCTTCTTATTCTGGCTTACAGTTTGATCAAGAAGTTAATGCATTAAAAAAAATTACTTCTGAAATTAAAAAACCTATCACATGTATAATTGGAGGCTCAAAAGTCTCGACTAAAATTAATATAATTAAAAACCTAATACCTAAATTTGATAATATTATAATTGTTGGTGCAATGGCTAATAATATTATTAAATATATGGGTAACAATATTGGAAAATCTTTACATGAAGAAAACTCAGATAAAATTATCGAAGAAATTTTATTTCTATCAGAAACAACAAACTGTAAAATAATATACCCTCAAGACGTTGTTGTAGGAAAGAATTTAGATGGAGATCCTCAAATAAAAGAATTAAATGAAATTGTTTCAGATGAAATGATTTTAGATATTGGACCAAAGACTGTAGATAATATCATTAATATAATTGATAAAAGTAGTACTATTTTGTGGAATGGGCCTGCTGGGTATTTTGAAAATCCAAAGTTTGCTAATGGCAGCATTAAAATTGCAAAAAAAATGATTGAAAATAATAAATCTGATATTATTTACTCCGTCGCTGGGGGAGGAGATACAGTTTCATTGATAAATAGTTTAAATGCGATAAATAATTTTAATTTTGTTTCAACTGCTGGTGGAGCCTTCCTAGAATATCTTGAAGGCAAAGAACTTCCTGGTATAAGAGCTTTAAAATAACATGTCAGAACTTAATACAATCGCTTTAAAAATTCTTTCAAACGGTAAAGGTATACTTGCTGCAGATGAAAGTATTGGAACTATGACAAAAAGACTTGAGGCAGTTAACATTCAATCATCACCAGAAAATAGACTTCTTTTTAGAGAAACACTTTTTGCTTCGGAAAGTATGTCAGATTGTATTGGTGGAGTTATTTTATTTGATGAGACAATAAATCAAACATCAAATTATGGAAAAACAATTCCAACTATGATCTCAGAAACAGGAGCAGTCCCAGGAATTAAAGTAGACACTGGAGCAAAAAATTTAGCAAATTCATTAGATGAAAAAATTACAGAGGGCTTAGATGGGCTAAGAGAAAGATTAAAAAGATATTACGAGCTTGGGGCAAGATTCACAAAATGGAGAGGGGTATATAATATTGGAGAAAAATACCCAAGCAAAATTGCTATTAATTCAAACGCACATGCATTAGCAAGATATTCTGCTTTAGCCCAAGAAAGTGGGATGGTACCAATTGTAGAACCAGAAGTATTGATGGATGGTGAGCATTCAGCAGATGACTGTTTAATCAAAACTTCTGAAGTAATTAAAAAATGCTTTGAAGAACTTATAATTCATAAAATTGATTTAACAGGAGTAATTTTAAAACCAAATATGATCCTGGCAGGAAATAAATCAAAAAATAAAATTCCTAATGAGGAAGTTGCCTCTAAAACACTTGAGTGTCTAAAAAAATCTGTTCCGAATGAAGTTCCTGGAATTGCTTTCTTATCTGGAGGTCAATCAGAGATAGAGGCAACTGAAAATTTAAACCTAATAAATAAAAATAATGATACTAATTTTATAATGACTTATTCATATGGAAGAGCTCTCCAGCAAAGCACTCTAAAATTTTGGTCAAAAGATATTAAAGATACTAAAGGAACCCAAAATATTTTTAACCATAGAGCAAAAATGAACACTCTAGCTGCGCAAGGAAAATGGTCTAACGAACTTGAAAATAAATAAAAAGAAATTTATTTACCTTATTTCCCCAAACAAGATTTACCCTTTATTCTATCATGATTTAAATAAAGTGCTTGGTACTGGAAAGGTTGGTCTATTTCAATTAAGACTTAAAAGATATTCACTAAAACAAAAAATTATAATTGGGAGAAAAATTCAAAAAATATGTAAAAAAAATGGGGTAAAATTTTTAGTAAATGATGAACCTATGCTTTCAAAAAAAATTAATGCTGATGGATGTCATTTAGGACAAAAAGATATGAATATAACTGAAGCAAGAAAAATAGTTGGAAATAAAATTATAGGAGTTACCTGTCATAACTCAATTAATTTAGCAAAAGCTGCTATTAAAAGAAAAGTAGATTATATTGCCTTTGGTGCTTTCTTCTCTACTAAAACAAAAAAAGTGAAATACAAGGCAACAACCAAAATTTTAGAAAAAGTGAAAAAGTTAACCAAAATACCAATAGTGGCTATTGGAGGAATTAACATAAGTAATTATAAAAAACTGTTATTGAACAATGTTAATTTATTGGCTATTTCAGGCTACGTCTGGAATAATAAAAAATATAAACCTTATAAAACTATAGAAAAAATTAAATGAAAATAAATGCTGGAGAAATAAGAGTAGGAATGCTTTTAGAATACAAAAATGACTTATGGCTAGTGCTAAAAACTCAACATGTAAAACCTGGTAAGGGTGGAGCATTTGCCCAAGTAGAAATGAAAAGTGTAGGTAAAAACACAAAATTAAATGAAAGATTTAGATCCAGTGAAACAGTTGAAAAAGCATCACTTGAAGAAACAAATTTTAATTATTTATATGATAATGAAATCAATTATATTTTTATGGATCCAAAAACTTTTGAACAAATTGAAATTAAAAAAGATATCATTGGTGAAAAAGGAAAGTTATTGACTGAAAATCTTGAGGTGAAAGTAAACTTTCATAATGAAAGCCCAATTTCAGTTGAACTTCCTAACCAGGTAAAATGTAAAATTGAGACTACAGATGTTGCTCTTAAAGGACAAACGGTTTCTTCATCTTATAAACCTGCCTCACTTGATAATGGCTTGAATATTCAAGTACCGCCATTTATAGATTCCGGCGATGAAGTAATTGTCGACTCAAGAACTCTTGAATACATAAAAAAAATATAATTCAATGTTATCTATATCTGCAAATCTCAACATAATGATTAAAGCTGCTGAAAAAGCATCTAAATCAATAATAAGAGATTTTGGAGAAATTGAAAAGTTACAAGTATCAAAAAAAGGACCACATGATTTTGTAACTAAAACAGATAAACATGTTGAAAAAATATTAATTGAAGAATTGTCGAAAGCAAAAAAAAATTATTCTTTTTTAACTGAAGAAACTGGTGCTATTAAAAATAAAGATAAAGAAAATACTTGGATAATTGATCCAATTGATGGAACAACTAATTTTCTCCACGGTATACCTCACTTTGCAATTTCTATTGCTCTCATGTCAAAAAAAGAATTATTAAGTGGTTTAATTTTTGATCCAATTAAGGATGAGATGTTTTTTGCTGAAAAAGAAAAAGGTGCCTTTTTAAATAATCAAAGATTAAGAGTTTCGAGCAAAAATTCTTTAGATGAATGTTTGTTTTCAAGTAATAATGAAGGTGTAAAATTTAGTAATTTAAATATGAGATGTAGTGGGTCTGCTTCATTAGATTTAGCTTATGTTGCATCTGGTAGATTAGATGGATACTTTCAGAATAAAATTAACATATGGGATGTGGCCGCAGGAGCTTTGATGATAAATGAAGCTGGTGGAATAGTAAATGATATTCATAAATTTGAAGTAAATAAGATTGACATTAAGGCTTCAAGTACTGCAATTAATGAAAAAATGTTGGAAAATTTAGTTAACTTTTAATTGTGTTATAAAATTGATTTGCTATAAGTCTCGATATGAAAAAAGACATACACCCAAACTACCACACAATTAAGGTCGAAATGACTGATGGAACTCAATTTGAGACAAAATCAACTTGGGGTGCTGAAGGGGATTTACTTAAATTAGAAATTGATCCAAAATCTCATTCTGCCTGGACAGGTGGAAAACAAAAGTTAATGGATAAAGGTAGAATAAGTAAATTTAATAAAAAATTTCAAAACTTTAAATCAGATAAAAAAAATTAAATGTCAAATGTACCCTTGATGCCAATGGCTACAGCTGTTTGGTTAGTAGAGAATACAACACTTACTTTTAAACAGATTGCAAATTTTTGTAATCTGCACGAGGTTGAGATTCAAGGAATTGCTGATGGGGAAGTTGCAAAAGGAATTAAAGCATACAATCCCATAATTTCAGGGCAGCTTTCTAGAGAAGAAATTGAATTATCGTCAAAAGATGAAAATAGACCCTTACTTATTAAGAGTACTGATATCGAAATATCTAACACTGAAAAGAAAACTAAAAAATATATACCCTTATCTAAGAGACAAGATAAGCCTGACTCAGCATTGTGGTTGCTTAGACAGCATAATACACTTAAAGACTCTCAAATAGCAAAGTTGGTTGGTATAACTAAAAATTCAGTTACATCTATTAGAAACAAAAGTTATTGGAACTATAATAATTTAAATCCAAAAGATCCTGTTGCATTAAACCTATTTAGTCAGAAAGATCTTGCGGAAGCACTAGAAAAAGCTGAGAGAAGAATAAAAAGAGAAAAAAAAGAAAAAGAAAAAGCCAAAAAAGTAAAAGAAATTTCAAACATTGAATAAATTTAATAGACATCAAAATTTTATAGTGATAATCACTCATTTTTAAAATATTTATGAAAATAGAAGTTAAAGATAATAACATTGAACAAGCGCTTAGAGTTCTTAAGAGAAAACTACAACGTGATGGTTTTTTTAAGGTAATAAAATTAAAAAATACTTATGAAAAACCCTCTGAGAAAAAAAAGAGAATTCTGCAAGAAAACATTAAAAGAGTAAAAAAGTTAAATAAACTTAAAAATAGAATTTAAGTATACCGCGGGGTGGAGCAGTCTGGTAGCTCGTCAGGCTCATAACCTGAAGGTCGGCGGTTCAAATCCGTCCCCCGCAACCAATTCCAAACTGGATTTTCAAATAAAATTTTTTGATTTGGTTATTATTCTACAATGTCAAAAATGTTTTAGTATTCAGATTAACACCTATAGATTTTTAGTAATATCTTCTGTCATTTTTTTTGCATCTGCGAACAACATTAGGGTATTTTCTTTATAAAATAGATCATTATCAATTCCCGCATAGCCGGGTGATAAACTTCTTTTAACAAATAGTACAGATTTACATTTTTCTACATCAAGAACAGGCATTCCATAAATTGGGCTTTGTGGGTCTGTTTTTGCAACAGGGTTTGTTACATCATTAGCACCTATAACAAATGCTACATCTGCATTTGCAAAATCATTGTTAATCTCTTCTAGCTCAAATACTTCATCATATGGAACATTTGCTTCAGCTAATAATACGTTCATATGCCCTGGCATTCTTCCAGCAACAGGATGAATTGCATAAGAAACTTTTATGTCATTTTTTTTTAATGTATCAACCATCTCTCTTAAAGCGTGTTGTGCTTGCGCAACAGCCATTCCATAGCCTGGTACAATTATTACTGATGAGGCATTTTTCATTAAAAATGCAGCATCATCTGCATTTCCACTTTTAACTGGTCTTTGTTCTTTATTTTGTGACGATAAAGATTGTTCAGTTGCACCAAATCCACCTAAAATAACATTAAAGAATGATCTATTCATTCCTTTGCACATTATGTAAGATAAAATTGCGCCAGACGATCCAACTAATGCACCTGTAATTATTAAAGCGGTATTTTCCAATGTAAATCCAATTCCAGCTGCAGCCCAACCAGAATATGAGTTCAACATTGAAATCACTACAGGCATATCTGCTCCCCCAATTGGAATTATTAATAAAAAACCAATCAAAAATGATACTGCTAATAATATCCAAAATAAATTCGAAGATTGAGTAGAACAAAGTAGATAAGTTAATACAATTATTGAAATTAATATTATAGCGTTTAGCGGATGTTGCCCTTTAAAAGTTATAGGTGAACCTGACATTATTCCTTGAAGTTTTAAAAAAGCAATAATTGATCCTGAAAAAGTTATAGCGCCTACTGCTGCACCGATTGACATTTCAATTAAGCTTCCAAGCTTAATGTTTCCTGGGGATCCTAAATTAAAAGCTCCTGGATTTAAGAAAGCAGATACAGCAACAAATACTGCTGCAAGACCAACTAAACTATGAAAACCTGCTACTAATTCTGGCATTGCAGTCATTGGAATTTTATATGCAATAAAAGCGCCTACTAATCCTCCTATTAAAAGAAATATTAAAACAACCAAAAATCCAGTTGAAAAATTACCAATGGATAAAAAAGTAACTGTAATTGCAATAATCATTCCTAAAATACCAAAGAAATTTCCTTGTCTGGATGTTTCAGGTGAAGAAAGTCCTCTTAAAGCTAAAATAAATAATACCCCTGAAATTAAATAAAATATGGCTGATAAATTTGCTGATAACATTATTTATCCTTTTTCTTTTTTTTATACATTGCAAGCATTCTCTGCGTTACTAAAAAACCACCAAAAATATTAATAGCTGCTAGTGATATTGCTAAAAACCCAAAGATACTTGAAGTGTTAAATATAGTATCAGAGTCCCCTGCTAATCCTGCAATGATCGCACCTACAATTATGACAGATGAAATAGCATTGGTAACTGACATTAAAGGAGTATGAAGTGATGGGGTTACGCTCCAAACTACATAATATCCTATAAATATTGAAAGGATAAAAATACTTAATCTGAATATAAAAGGATCTATTTCCATTATTTTATTTTATTAACGTTTTTTCAATTATCTCGTCTTCTAAATTTATATTAATTTTATTATTTTCTTTATCATATAAATTCGACACAAAATTAAATACATTTTTAGCATATAAATTAGATGCTGAAGTTGGAAGTTTATTTAAAATATTACTTTCCCCCATTATTTTAACACCATTACTATCTACAATTTCATCAACTTTAGTATGTGCTGTATTTCCACCTTGAATAGCTGCTAAATCATAAATTATTGAACCCGAGTTCATATTATTTATCATGCCTTCTTTAATGATTACTGGTGCTTTTTTTCCAGGAATTAAAGCTGTACAAATTACAATATCTATTTTTTTCAATGTTTCTGACAATAATTCTTCTTGTCTCTTTTTAAAATCATCTGATGCTTCTTTAGCATAACCTCCCTCTGTTTCTAAATTTTCAGCTCCTTCAACTGTTAAAAATTTTCCCCCTAAACTTTCAACCTGTTCTTTAGAAGCCATTCTAACATCTGTTGCAAATACAATTGCCCCCATTCGTTTTGCAGTTGCAATTGCTTGTAGTCCTGCAACCCCTGCACCAACAACTAATACTTTTGCAGCGGGTATTGTTCCTGCTGCAGTCATCATCATTGGAATTGCTTTTTCAAAATGAGCGAACGACTCTACTACTGCTTTATAACCTGCAAGGTTTGCTTGTGAAGATAATATATCCATGGACTGAGCTCTTGTTATTCTTGGAAGTAATTCAAGTGAAAAAGTATTAACATTTTTTTTAACCAAATCGTTTATCTTATTTTTATTATCATATGGGTTTAACACCCCAATAAATGTTTGATTTTCTTTTAATAAAGAGCTTTTGTCATTATCTAATAAACCTAATTGAACAATAATATCTGCACTAGATATGATTTCTTTTTCATCTTTTGAAATTGATACTCCTAATTCTTTATACTCCTCATCTTTAATTCCAAGATGACTTCCATATTTTTCAGATAATGAAACTTCAACACCAAGAGATATATATTTTTTTGCAATCTCTGGAGTAATTGCAATTCGTTTTTCAACTTTTTGATTTTCAGATATGGAAGCAATTCTCATGCATTAATCTTATAGTAAGAATATTGCCATTAAAACCAAAACTGCAATAACCGCGACAGTTCCCCACAATACAAACTTTGTAAAATTATTCCACGTGCTTTTATGGTTTTCGTTATCCATAAAGGTTATTTCTGTCTTGCTTTAAATTTTGGATTTGTTTTGTTAATTACGTATACTCTACCTCTTCTTCTTACTAGTTTAGAGTTCAGGTCTCTTTTTTTAATTGATTTAAGTGAACTTTTAATTTTCATAATTTTATTTTAAATGCCGGCAACGTCCTACTCTTCCGTGCCTTAAGACAAAGTACCATTGGCGCTGCAGGGCTTGACTTCCGAGTTCGGTATGGGATCGGGTATAACACCTACGCAATAATTACCGGCGAGGGTGTTATACCTATATTAGCATAATTGTAAATAAAGAATTATGAGTTTTTTTGATGATTTTTAACAATATTTTCTACATAGTCTGTAAGGTTAATTTTTCCATATAGTTTATAAACCTTATTAGATAAATTTATATTTGTTAAAGCAGATGCATATCTTTCGCCTGCTCTAGGAGGAAGAAATTTTATTTTTCCACCAAACATTTTTGCAACTTCAAGTATCGTGTAAGATTTTTTATGAGATATACTGTAGTGACGACACTTGTTTTTTTTCCACGCAAAAAAACATGTTTCAATTGTATCAAAAATATGTGTGAATCTTCTTGATTGTGATCCAGGCTTAACTACTGACAAAGATAGTTTTTTTTTAAACTGATTTTCAAATATTCCTAATACTGTAGCCATATCTCCTTTTTTTATCTGCCCAGGCCCATAAACATTATAAAAATAAATAATTTCAAATTTAAAATTAAACCATTTTTTTAAATTTTGTAACAATTCTAAGTTTTTTGCTTTTGAAAATGCATATGGTGATAAATTTTTATCATCACCATTATTTCCAATACTTGCTGAGGTTGCTGAATATATAAGCTTAATTTTATTTGAAAGACAAAAATTAAAAACCTCATTGGTGCCAACCATATTTGAATTGAAGCAGTCGTCCATTTTTACAAAACTTTGATATATTCTAGAAAATTCTCCAAAATGAAAAAGAGTATGAATATTTTTTTTATATGGGTTCAAAATTTTAGAAATATTTTTTGTATCTGATTTTATATATTTTATTTTTTTATTTTTTATTTCATTCCTTTTACTACCAGTGTAATAGTTATCTATGCTTATAATATTGAATTTTGTTTTTTCTAAAAAAAATTTAATTAGATTTGAACCAACAAATCCTGCTCCTCCAGTTACTACTAAATATTTTTTCTTCACTTTTTATTCTCAGACAAATATAATTTTAAAGTTAATTCAAGTCCTTTTATCCAAACTAACAATAGATTTCCAGCCATATCTTAAATAGATCGAACTATCTATAATTTTTCTTTGAGCTACATCAGTCATTTCAAAATTAATTGTGTGATAGTTTGGGTGTATGTCTTTTTTCATATCGAGACTTATAGCAAAGCAATTTTATAACACAATTAAAAGTTATCTATTTTTACCAAGAACACGAGATCCATAAACTACCTTTTTAACTTTATTAATTGCATCTAAATGTTTGCTATAATCTCTTGGATCATATTCTAAATCACCGTCTTGTATTAAAACTATGTCTCCTTGGACTAGTTTTTAAACTGATTGAATTGCTGCTCCTTTACCCTGATTTATTTTATGATTTATAAGATGTGAAAACTTTTTTTCTTTTATTCATCAAATATATATTTTTGTAAATTTAGTTAAAATTTAATACTTTAAAATTAGTTTAATCTTTTATTTTTTTAATTAACAAATAACCTTTTTTTGTTTTATTGAGGCTTATATCATCAAAGTTTTTGGTTCTACATATAAAAGGTGTGTCCCAACACACAGACGTTTGGGGTTCTCCAGTTGGAATTATGGTGTTTAGAGATAAATTATTCTTATAAACAGTATTATAATTAACATTGTAAAAATATGGCCAAAATGAATTACGTTCGTTATCATTTATTTTATTTACTCTGTTAAAATTTTTAATTCCTAAAAATAAAAATGAAAAAATGATTAAACTTAAAACTACTTTTTTGGGTACCTTAGTAAAAATTATTTTTTTAAAAAAATTTAAACCAATTAAAATTGAAAATATCAGCAATACGATATAATGATTCCCCATTCTTATAACTGGAGAGTTATAAAACCACAGAAATATACAAATTATTAACAAGGCTATTAAGAAAAAAATATCATTATTAAATACTTGATATTTCATATTATTTTTTTTTTTTCCTTGAATAAAGACAAGTAAGATTATTAAAGGCAAACAAAAAGTAATTAAATATTCAAAAAGTTCATTTCCATTTCTTTTAAACCAGGTCGGAACCCAACGAAAATTTTCATAATATTCAGCATTAGTTAAATTACCTGTATATGCCTCAATACTTTTATTTATTACTAATGTGGATTCAGAAAAATTTTTAATAAAGTTTTCATCATACCAGAGTGTGTTGAAACAAGTTAATTCATTTGGAATAATTAAGCAACTTGTGTAAATAAATTGTTGCAAAACCCAAAAACTGAAAAAAAAGAAAACAAATAAAAAAAATTTTGAAAATAAAATCCTATAATAATAACGATTTTTAAAAAATAAATAAATTACAAGTAATGAAAAGGGTAAATTGCTAATTCTTGCCGTTATACTAAATAAAATAAAAATACAGATAAGCATAAAATGATTTAAATTTATATTTTTTGACTCAAACGTTTTAAAAAAATACAACACTGAAATTATTAGAAGATAATTCGCAGGAACATCTATTCCATATGAGTTTAACCTGGAAAACTTTATCAAAAAAAATAATAAAAATAAAAAAGAAAAGTAAAATATGATTTTTGAATTGTGGTTTTGTGTGTTTATTTTTTGAATAATTTCAAATGAAAAAATTGAAAATATGTAAATAAAAAAAATTGAATTAAGTATATAAACAGACTTATAGTCAGAGATAGTGATTACAAAAGCTGAATGAATATTTAACCAAATAGAATTCCATCCTTGCTGTACTTGCAAAGAGCTTAAACCAAATATAATTTTTTCATTAGTAAAATTAACAATATAAGGTAAGTGATAAAAACCAAAATCTTCATTTGGTCTGTGTGCGTAAAATAAGATTATAGCTAATAATAATGAAAAAAAAAAAGTATAGATTTCAAAATCTTTCAGATTTTTGAAAAATTTTTTATAATAATAAAAAAACAATAAGCAACCTAGAATATGAAAAGATATATTTATGTAAATACCCAGTGGGAAAAAAAAATGAAAAAAAGTGGCATAAAAAGCTGCAGAAAATAAACCAAGTAAACCAATTTCACCCAATGAACCTTGATCATCATTTTTTAAAATTTTTTGATTTAAAAGTAATCCATACCCTAA